>NZ_JBSGXU010000074.1:0-36521 GCF_053610205.1 Streptomyces sp. NPDC054932
CGCCCGTACCGTCCGCCGCCCGCGTTACGCGTCGCCGCCCGCCGCGCCCGGGTCCGCCGCCGTCACGTCCAGCAGCTGGTAGCGGTCGATCGCCTGCTTCAGCACCGAGCGGTCGATCTTCCCCGCCCGGGCGAGCTCGGTGAGCGTCGCCAGGACCACCGACTGCGCGTCGATGTGGAAGAAGCGCCGCGCGGCGCCGCGGGTGTCCGCGAAGCCGAAGCCGTCCGCGCCCAGCGAGGTGTACGCGCCGGGCACCCACCGCGAGATCTGGTCCGGAACCGCCCGCATCCAGTCCGAGACCGCCACGAACGGCCCCTCCGCACCCGACAGCTTCCGCGTCACGTACGGGACGCGCTGCTCCTCCTCCGGGTGGAGCAGGTTGTGCTCCTCGACCTCGACCGCCTCGCGGCGCAGCTCGTTCCAGGAGGTCGCCGACCAGACGTCCGCCCGCACGCCCCAGTCGGCGGCCAGGATCCGCTGCGCCTCCAGCGCCCACGGCACCGCCACGCCCGAGGCCATGAGCTGCGCCCCGATGCTGCCCGAGGTGCCCTGCGACACCCGGTGGATGCCGCCCAGGATGCCGTCCACATCGACGTCCGCCGGCTCGGCCGGGTGCTGGATCGGCTCGTTGTAGACGGTCAGGTAGTAGAAGACGTCCTCCGCCTCCGGGCCGTACATCCGCCGCAGACCGTCCTTGACGATGTGCGCGATCTCGTAGCCGTAGGCCGGGTCGTACGCCACACAGCCCGGGTTCGTCGAGGCCAGCAGCTGGGAGTGACCGTCGGCGTGCTGGAGGCCCTCACCCGTGAGGGTGGTCCGCCCGGCGGTCGCACCGAGGACGAAACCGCGCGCGAGCTGGTCGGCCATCTGCCAGAACTGGTCACCCGTGCGCTGGAAGCCGAACATCGAGTAGAAGACGTAGACCGGGATCAGCGGCTCGCCGTGCGTCGCGTACGCCGAACCCGCGGCGATCAGCGAGGCCGTGCAGCCCGCCTCCGAGATGCCGTCGTGCAGCATCTGGCCGGTCGGGGACTCCTTGTACGCGAGCAGCAGGTCGCGGTCGACCGCCTCGTACTGCTGGCCCAGCGGGTTGTAGATCTTGGCGCTCGGGAAGAAGGCGTCCATACCGAAGGTGCGGTACTCGTCGGGCGCGATCAGCACGAAGCGCTTGCCGATCTCCTTGTCCCGCATCAGGTCCTTCAGGATGCGGACGAAGGCCATGGTCGTGGCGATCGACTGCTGCCCGGAGCCCTTCCTGGCGGCCGCGTACGTCTTGTCGTCCGGCAGCTGCAGCGGCTTCGCGCGCACCACACGGGTCGGCACGTACCCGCCCAGCGCGCTGCGCTGGTCGTGCATGTACTGGATCTCAGGGGAGCTCGGGCCCGGGTGGTAGTACGGCGGCGCCCCGCCCTCCAGCTGCGCGTCCGTGATCGGGATGTGCAGGCGGTCGCGGAAGCGCTTGAGGTCGTCGACCGTCAGCTTCTTCATCTGGTGCGTGGCGTTGCGGCCCTCGAAGTTCGGACCGAGCGTCCAGCCCTTGACGGTCTGCGCCAGGATCACCGTCGGCTGGCCCTTGTGCGCCTTGGCCGCCGCGTACGCCGCGTAGACCTTCTTGTGGTCGTGACCGCCGCGGCCCAGGTGCTGGATCTGCTGGTCGGACATGTTCTCGACCATCGCGCGCAGCCGCTGGTCGTCCCCGAAGAAGTGCTCGCGGATGTACGCGCCCGACTCGGTGGCGTACGTCTGGAACTGCCCGTCGGGCGTCGTGTTCATCTTGTTGACCAGGATGCCGTCGCGGTCCTGGGCCAGCAGCGGGTCCCAGGAGCGGTCCCAGATCAGCTTGATGACGTTCCAGCCGGCGCCGCGGAAGATCGACTCCAGCTCCTGGATGATCTTTCCGTTGCCGCGGACCGGGCCGTCGAGGCGCTGGAGGTTGCAGTTGACGACGAAGGTCAGGTTGTCCAGGCCCTCACGGGCGGCGATCGACAGCTGGCCGAGCGACTCCGGCTCGTCCATCTCGCCGTCGCCGAGATACGCCCAAACGTGGGACTTGGAGGTGTCCGCGATCCCGCGCGCCTCCATGTACCGGTTCATCCGCGCCTGGTAGATCGCACCGAGCGGGCCGAGGCCCATCGAGACGGTCGGGAACTCCCAGAAGTCCGGCATCAGCCGCGGGTGCGGGTAGCTCGAAAGGCCGTAGGGGGCCTTCGACTTCTCCTGGCGGAACGAGTCGAGCTGCTGCTCGGTGAGCCGGTCCAGGAGGTAGGCGCGGGCGTAGATGCCGGGGGAGGCGTGGCCCTGGAAGAAGATCTGGTCGCCGCCGTCGCCCTCGTCCTTGCCCCGGAAGAAGTGGTTGAAGCCCACGTCGTAGAGGGAGGCGGAGGAGGCGAACGTGGCGATGTGGCCGCCGACGCCGATCCCGGGACGCTGGGCGCGCGAGACCATCACGGCCGCGTTCCACCGGGTGGCGTTGAGGACCTTGCGCTCGATCTCCTCGTTGCCGGGGAAGAAGGGCTCGTCCCGGGTGGCGATCGTGTTGACGTAGTCCGTGCTGCGCATCTCGGGCACGGCCACGCGCTTCTCGCGGGCCCGCTCGATCAGCCGCAGCATCAGGTAGCGGGCGCGTTCACGGCCCCGCTCGTCGACTGCGGCGTCGAGGGAGTCGAGCCACTCCTGCGTCTCCTCCGGATCGAAGTCCGGGACCTGACTCGGCAGGCCGCCAATGATGATCGGATTGCGATCGGATGCGGAAGCCACGCTGTTCCTTCACTGTCGGGGGAGTCGGGCTGAAGCCGTAACTGGGGGGCGCCGCCTCCCATGCTCTTACGCTGGGCCGAAATCTTCATCTTTACCACCGGGTAATCCCCGGAAAATGCAGGGAACCCGGAGGGAAGGATCGGCGGGGATCCGTTGCAAGTCCGGCCAAACCGCACCTTACGCCCAAGTCGGGCGGCGGCTTCGCGAGACCGTTCGTCCCTCAAACAGGTAGGAAAGGCATCAAGCGCCGACGATGATGCCGAATGAGCTGGAATGGTGTGGGATGAATCACGAGAGGTGCACGCGGGGAGGCTGAAAGTTGCGGCGAGACGGCCGCAATCGTCACCGTTTCGGCGGTCTCGGCCGCCGGGTACTTGCGCGATCCGCCGCGCCCGTGTGGACTACGCCCAATGCTGCGCGTACGCGCGCCGCCGAAAGACATTCACCGAACATGAGCAGGAGGCACCCCGTGAGCGCGACCGCGGACCACGCGGAGAGCCTGGCCGCCCGGCTGGGTTTCCAGTCCGAACAGGTGGTCCAGGAGATCGGCTACGACGACGACGTCGATCAGGAATTCCGTGACGGCGTCGAGAAGCTCGTCAGCGAGCTCGCCGACGAGGACTACGACGAGGGCGCCGACGCGGTGCTGTTGTGGTTCCGCGACGAGGACGGCGATCTGACGGACGCCCTGGTCGATGCGACCGAGCTGGTCGAGGACGGCGCACTGATCCTGCTGCTGACCCCCAAGACGGGCCGTGACGGCTACGTCGAGGCCAGCGACATCAGCGAGGCCGCCGAGACGGCCGGCCTCTCGCTCGCCAAGGGCCTGGCCATCGGCAAGGAGTGGACCTCCACCAAGCTGGTGACGCCGAAGGCCGCCAAGTCCAAGCGCTGAGCCGTCCCCCGCAGCCAAGCGGACGCACACCCCGCCGACCCGGTCACCCGCGGTCGGCGGGGTGTGCGCGTTCGGCGCGCGGGGCGCAGCCTAGGGTGGGTCTCACCCGAACAGCCCCATGCAGGAATGCAGGAACGAAGGGATGCGAAAGATGGCGATCGAGGTCGGCGACAAGGCCCCGGACTTCGAGCTCAAGGACAACCACGGCGCCACGGTGCGGCTCTCCGACTTCCGGGGCGAGAAGGCAGTGGTGCTGCTCTTCTACCCGTTCGCCTTCACCGGCGTCTGCACCGGCGAGCTGTGCGAGCTGCGCGACCAGCTCCCGCGCTTCCAGAACGACGACGTGCAGCTCCTCGCGGTCTCCAACGACTCCGTGCCCACCCTGCGGGTCTTCGGGGAGCAGGAGGGGCTGGAGTACCCGCTGCTCTCGGACTTCTGGCCGCACGGGGAGACCTCCCGCGCGTACGGGGTCTTCGACGAGGACAAGGGATGCGCGGTCCGCGGCACCTTCATCATCGACAAGGAGGGCGTCGTGCGCTGGACTGTCGTCAACGGACTGCCCGACGCGCGTGACCTGAACGAGTACATCAAGGCACTCGACAGTCTCTGAGCGCGCCCGCGCGAGCCGTACACGCATTTCCCCTGCGAAAACCGCTTACGGGCGGGAACCCGTCACTAGGATCGAAACGTTGATCCGGTAGCTCCCCCGGTCACGACCGGGAGGGCCCCCTGCACGACGGGGCACCGCCCCACACACAGAACCCAATGGAGGACCCGTGGGAGTCAGCCTCAGCAAGGGCGGCAACGTCTCGCTGACCAAGGCCGCGCCTAACCTGACGGCGGTCATCGTCGGTCTGGGCTGGGATGCTCGCACCACCACCGGTGTCGACTTCGACCTCGACGCCAGCGCGATCCTGACCAGCGACCAGGGCAAGGTCACCAGCGACGCGAACTTCGTCTTCTTCAACAACCTGAAGAGCCCCGACGGCTCGGTGGAGCACACCGGTGACAACACCACCGGTGAGGGCGAGGGCGACGACGAGGCGATCAAGGTGAACCTGGCCGGCGTCCCGGCCGACGTCGCCAAGATCGTCTTCCCGGTCTCGATCTACGAGGCCGAGAGCCGCCAGCAGAGCTTCGGCCAGGTCCGCAACGCGTACATCCGCGTCGTGAACCAGGCCGACAACACCGAGCTCGCGCGGTACGACCTCTCCGAGGACGCCTCGACCGAGACCGCGATGGTCTTCGGCGAGCTGTACCGCAACGGTGCGGAGTGGAAGTTCCGTGCCATCGGCCAGGGTTACGCATCGGGCCTGCGCGGCATCGCGCAGGACTTCGGCGTCAACGTCTGAGCCTGATCGCAGTTCATCCGTCCGGCGCCGTGCACTGTGTGTACGGCGCCGGACCGGCTTTGGCCGCGGACACCGCACCGCCGCACCACCGCGGAAGGCGCACCGCCGCACCCGTCACACGGCACCACCCGCCACACCGCCGCACCCGCCACACGGCACCACCCGCCACACCGCCGCACCCGCCACACGGCACCACCCGTCACATCGCCACACCGTCGTCCGGGGAGGACCACAACATGGGCGTCACACTCGCCAAGGGGGGCAATGTCTCCCTCTCCAAGGCCGCACCGAACCTCACCAGGGTCCTGATCGGTCTCGGATGGGACGCGCGCTCGACCACGGGAGCCGACTTCGACCTCGACGCCAGCGCGCTGCTGTGCAACAGCGGCCGGGTGCTGGGGGACGAGTACTTCGTCTTCTACAACAACCTGAAGAGCCCCGACGGCTCCGTCGAACACACCGGGGACAACCTCACCGGCGAGGGTGACGGCGACGACGAGTCGATCATCATCGACCTCACCAAGGTGCCGCAGACCGTGGACAAGATCGTCTTCCCGGTCTCCATCCACGATGCGGACGCCCGCCGCCAGAGCTTCGGTCAGGTCAGCAACGCCTTCATCCGCGTGGTGAACCAGGCCGACGGCCAGGAACTGGCCCGCTACGACCTCTCCGAGGACGCCTCCAGCGAGACCGCGATGATCTTCGGTGAGGTCTACCGGTACGGGGGCGAATGGAAGTTCCGTGCGGTGGGGCAGGGGTACGCGTCGGGGCTTCGGGGCATCGCTCTAGACTTCGGGGTCAACGTTTCGTAAAGCCGTACACAGACGCATGGGGTGCCAGGTGCCAGTGGTTCTGAAAACCTTCGGCTGGTCGTTCGCCATCACGGCGCTCGGCCTTGCCTTTGCCGCGTGGCAGTGGGGGTGGGAGGCATTCGGGGTCGTACTGATCCTGTCGATCCTCGAGATCTCACTGTCCTTCGACAACGCGGTCGTCAACGCCGGAATCCTGAAGAAGATGAATGCCTTCTGGCAGAAGATCTTCCTCACCGTCGGCATCCTGATCGCAGTCTTCGGTATGCGGCTGGTCTTCCCGGTGGCGATCGTCGCCATCAGCGCCAAGGTCGGCCCCATCGAGGCCATCGAGCTGGCCCTGGACCACCCCGATCAGTACGAGGCCCTGGTCACCGACGCCCACCCGGCCATCGCCGCCTTCGGCGGAATGTTCCTGCTGATGATCTTCCTCGACTTCATCTTCGAGGAGCGGGACCACAAGTGGCTCGCCTGGCTGGAGCGTCCGCTGGCCAAGCTCGGCAAGGTCGACATGCTCTCGGTCTGCATCGCCCTGATCGCGCTGCTGGTCTCGGCCATGACCTTCGCCGTCAACGCCCACACCAGCACCGGCCACGCGGACAAGTCCGCCACCGTGCTGCTCGCCGGCGTCGCCGGCCTGATCACCTACCTGATCGTCGGCGGCCTGTCCTCGTACTTCGAGGACAAGCTGGAGGAGGAAGAGGAGCGCGAGCACGAGGAGGAGGAGAAGGCCAAGGCCGCGGGCAAGCCCGTCTCCGCCGTCGGCCTCGCCGGCAAGGCCGCGTTCTTCCTCTTCCTCTACCTGGAGGTCCTCGACGCCTCGTTCTCCTTCGACGGGGTCATCGGCGCCTTCGCCATCACCAACCACATCTTCTGGATGGCGCTCGGCCTGGGTATCGGAGCCATGTACGTCCGTTCGCTCACGGTCTACCTGGTCCGCCAGGGCACCCTGGACGACTACGTCTACCTGGAGCACGGCGCGCACTACGCGATCGGCGCGCTCGCCGTCATCCTGCTCGTCACCATCCAGCACGAGATCAGCGAGATCATCACCGGCCTCATCGGCGTGGTGCTGATCGCCGCCTCCTTCTGGTCCTCGGTGCGCCGCAACAAGCGCCTGGAACTGGAGGGTTCCTCCGCCGAGGCATGACCGCGGCGGTAATGCGGAACGCTCCATTGCGGGGCGGTCCACCGGGTTCACGGACCCGTTGGGCCGCCCCGCTTCCGTAGGCTCAGGGTGATCAGGGGATCAGGGGACCAGGGGGGTAGGGGATGGGCTTCTTCGACGGGATCATGGGCAACCGGGCCGTGCAGTTCCAGTCGGGCAGTGCCTCGTCGAACGCGATCGAGCTGACCAAGCGACATTCGACGATTTCGCTCACCAAACAGGGGGCCGTCCACGGGAATCTGCGCGTCAACCTGTCCTGGCGCATGCGCACCTCGGACATCGGCGGCCGCTCCGGCCAGAGCGGCCAGCTCTTCCGGCACCCGTTCAAGCTGTTCAAGCCGGACATGGTGCAGGCGCACACCCAGGGCATGGTCAATGTCGACCTCGACATGGGCTGCCTGTACGAACTGACGGACGGCACCCGTGGCGCCGTGCAGCCGCTGGGGAACCTGCTGGGCGACCTCAACGACCCGCCGTACGTCAAGCTCAGCGGGGACGACCGGTTCGGCTCGGCGTCGGGGGAGACCCTCTACGTCAACCTCGACCACGCCGACGAGATCAAGCGGCTGCTGGTCTTCGTCTACATCTACGACCAGACCCCGGCCTTCGACCGTACGCACGCCATGGTGACCCTCTACCCCGTCACGGGGCCGCGGATCGAGATCCCGCTGGACGAGCGGCACCCGCAGGCCCGCTCCTGCGCGGTCGTCTCGCTGGAGAAGGTCAAGGGCGAGCTCGTCGTGCGGCGCGAGGTGAAGTTCGTGTACGGCTTCCAGGCCGAGCTCGACCGCCTGTACGGCTGGGGGCTCCAGTGGGGGCGGGGCTACAAGAGCGCCAAGAGCTGACCGGGCCCCCGGGACGCGTCGGCGTCCGAGGGGCCCTCGGCGTGGTGCGGGCCGGCCGGGTCGGGTCGGCCGCTGACCCGGCCGGGACCGCCGGGTCGGTTCAGCGGCGGATGAACTGCGGGCCCTGCACCGGCAGCCGGAAGGACGGATCGCCGCCCGGACCCGGCACCGGGGCCGGGGACACCGGCTGCGGGTACCCGTAGGCGGGCTGGATGGGCGGCGGGGCCTGCGTGGGCGGGGCCATCATCGCCGTCTGCTCGGAGGCGGGCCCGGCCGCGGGGGCCGCGTCGGGCTCGCCGGCGTTCTCGTCGACCGAGATCCCGTGGTCGGTCGCCAGGCCCACCAGCCCGTCGGAGTAGCCCTCGCCGAGCGCCCGGAACTTCCACCCCTCACCCCGCCGGTACAGCTCCCCGCAGATCAGCGCCGTCTCGGCGCCGGTCTCGGGCCGTACGTCGAAGTAGGCCAGCGGCTCGGAGCTGCCGGTCGCGGTGGCGTCGTAGAGGAGGATCCGCAGGTCGTGGACCCGCTGGAAGGGGACGTCCTCGGCGGAGGCGACCACCAGGATCCGGTCCACCGTCGGCGTCACCGTGCGCAGGTCCGCCTGGACGGCATCGGTGATCGCGTCACCGATCTGCTTCTTGCCCAGTCGCCAGACGGCCCCCGAGGGGTGCCGGGGCTGGTTGTAGAAGACGAAGTCCTCGTCCGAACGCACCCGGCCGTCCGGGCCGACGAGCAGCGCCGAGGCGTCCACGTCCGGCACCTCGGGGCCGCCGGTCCAGCGCAGCACCGCCCGGACCGCCACGGCGGCCACCGGGATGTTCGAGCCCTTCTGCATCGCGTGCGTCATGCACGTCATCCTGCCCTCCCGGGGTGGACAGGGACAATGCGGCCCCCCGTAGGGCCTTGTCTCGAACGCGAGACCTGGGCATGGTGCAAGAGGGTTACCTGAACTTCATGTGCTTGAGGAACTCTTGACTCACGTTCGTACGTACTATTACCGGCCATGCCAGTTGGGCCGCCGAGGCAGTACGGGGGAAGCACATGCGTCACTTTGGGCACATATCGCCCACCGTCCGTAAGGACCTCTTCCACCAGGAACCGGCGGAATTCACCGGAGCCTCGCCTTCCCGCGTCCTCGCGGCGGCCCTGGGGGCCACCCTCTACAGCCCGGCCACCCGCCCCACGCTCGCCGCTGACATCCGCAAGCAGGCCGCCCGCGGAGTCGTGTCCATGGTCCTCTGCCTGGAGGATTCCATCAGCGACGGCGATGTCGCCGGAGCCGAGGAGAACCTCGTCCGGCACTTCCGCGAGCTCGACACCGACGGCCCGGAGCTCCCGCTGCTCTTCATCCGCGTCCGCACGGCCGAGCAGATACCCGACCTGGTGCGCCGACTGGGCGGCTCCGTGCGGCGGCTGGCCGGATTCGTACTCCCCAAGTTCGACGAGAACCGCGGGATCGCCTTCCTCGAAGCCGTCGCCCAGGCGGAGGCGCTGAGCGGACTGCCCCGCCTGTATGCCATGCCCGTCCTGGAAACCCCGGACCTGCTCCACCTGGAAACCCGCGTGGAGGCCCTCGCCGGCATCTCCCGCACGGTCAACAGCCACCGCGAGCGGGTGCTGGCGCTGCGGCTGGGCGTGACCGACTTCTGCTCGGCCTACGGCCTGCGGCGCACGCCCGACATGACCGCCTACGACGTCCAGATCGTGGCGGGCGTCATCGCGGACGTCGTCAACGTCCTCAGCCGGGCCGACGGCACCGGCTTCACGGTGACCGGGCCCGTCTGGGAGTACTTCCGCAGCCAGCAGCGCCTCTTCAAGCCCCAGCTGCGCCGCAGCCCCTTCCTGGAGGAGGGCGTGGAGGAACTGCGCACCGCCCTCATCGAGCACGACCTGGACGGACTGCTGCGCGAGATCGAGCTGGACCGGGCCAACGGGCTCCTCGGCAAGACCTGCATCCACCCCGCCCACGTCACGCCCGTGCACGCGCTGTCGGTGGTCTCGCACGAGGAGTTCTGCGATGCGCAGGACATCCTGCGGCCCGAGCGCGGCGGTGGCGGCGTGATGCGTTCCGCCTACACGAACAAGATGAACGAGGTGAAGCCCCACCGGGCCTGGGCCGAGCGCACCATGCTGCGCGCCGAGGTCTTCGGTGTGGCGAAGGAGGAGGTCGGCTTCGTCGACCTGCTCACGGCCGGGCTCCAGGTGTGAGCCGGCCCCTGCGGCCCGGGACGCGGACGCAGCGCGGACGCACGCGCGGACCCGGGCACAGGCACGGACAATGACGATGACGAGGAAAGGCAAGACGATCGAAGCGGTGTGGTCGGGTACCTGGGTCGCGGACCGGCTGGGCGTGAGCCTGCAGGACTCCGGTGGGAGTCCGCGGCTCACGGAGCTGCTCGGACTGGCCCTGCGGCGCAACCCCAAGCGGGCGCACCTGCTGGTCTCGCAGGTGCTGGGCAAGCACGTCCCGGCCTCGCCGGCGGTCGTGTACGCGGCGGGCTTCGGGCTCGGTGAGCGCGTACGGGCGCTGCTCGGCGAGGAGGGCGCCGCGGCCGCGGTCGTCCTCGGCTACGCCGAGACCGCCACCGGGCTCGGCCACTGCGTGGCCGACGGCCTGGGCCCGGCCCCCTACCTGCACTCCACCCGCCGCCCGGTGCCCGGCGTGGAGCCGGCCGGCGGCTTCGAGGAGGCGCACTCGCACGCCACCTCGCACCTCCTGCTGCCCGAGGACCCGCGGCTGCTCGCCGGCAGCGGGCCCCTGGTCCTTGTCGACGACGAGTTCTCCACCGGCAACACGGTCCTGAACACCATCCGCGACCTGCACGCCCGCCATCCGCGCTCGCACTACGTGGTCGTCGCGCTCGTCGACATGCGCTCGGCGGCCGACCGCGACCGGCTCACCGCCTTCGCCGCCGAGCTGGGCGCGCGCGTGGACCTGATCGCGCTCGCCTCGGGCACGGTGTCCCTCCCGGACGGCGTCCTGGCCAGGGGCCGGGCGCTGGTGGAGGAGCACGAGGAGCAGGGCGCCGCGGGACCGGACGGGACCGGCAGTACGGTCGCCGCGGGATCGGACCGGCCCGGCAGCACGGCCCCGGCGGACGGCCCGCAGCCGTTCACGCGCGTCGACCTGAACTGGCCGGCCGGGGTCCCCGACGGCGGCCGCCACGGTTTCACCCCGGCCCACCGCACCCGGCTCGAGGCGGCCCTGCCCCGGCTGGCCGGAGAGGTCGCCGCCGCGCTGGGCGACGCGCCCGGACGGGTCCTCGTACTCGGCAACGAGGAGCTGATGTACGCGCCGCTGCGCCTCGCCAAGTCCCTGGAGGAGGCGGGAGCGGCCCGCGAGGTCCGCTTCTCGACCACCACCCGCTCACCCGTGCTCGCCGTGGACGACCCCGGCTACGCCATCCGCACCCGGCTGGTCTTCCCGGCCCACGACGCCCCGGCCGACGGCCCCGGCGACCGCTACGCCTACAACGTCCACAGCACGGACGGCGCCGGCTTCGATGCCGTCGTCGCCGTCGTGGACTCGGCCGGGGACACCCCCGAGCTGCACACGGGACTGCTGGCGGCCCTCGCCCCGCACACCGGCCGCGTCGTCCTGGCCGTGGTCCCGTCCTACGTACCCGACCGGCGGGAGCCGAAGCCGATCATGACCGAGCCCACCGAGCCGACCCTGCGCGAGCCGTTGCGCGGCCCCGCCTTCTCCTCGTACGCCCCCGAAGACGTCGGCTGGCTCCTCCAGGACCTCTCCGAGGTCGAACTGGAGGCACCGACGGAGGAGCGCGAGGAGGCGATCCAGGCGGGCGGCGCGCACTACGCCGAGTCCCTGCCCGTCGAGTACCAGCCGTCCCCCCAGTACCAGGAGCTGTACCGGAGCGCGCTGAACACCTCGGCCGCCCGAATAGCCCGGGCCGTCGGCACGGTCACCGAGACCGTCCTCGCCGAGCGTTCCCCGTCCCCGGTCCTGGTCTCCCTCGCCCGCGCCGGCACCCCCGTCGGCGTACTGATGCGCCGCTGGGCCCAGGCCCGCCACGGCCTCGACCTGCCGCACTACGCTGTCTCCATCGTGCGCGGCCGCGGCATCGACGCCAACGCCCTGCGCTGGCTGGCCGCCCACCACGACCCGGCCGACGTCGTCTTCGTCGACGGCTGGACCGGCAAGGGCGCCATCACCCGCGAGCTCAAGGTCGCCCTGGAAGAGTTCCCGGGCTTCGACCCGGAGATCGTCGTCCTCGCCGACCCCGGCTCCTGCGTGCCCACGTACGGCACCCGCGAGGACTTCCTGATCCCGTCCGCCTGCCTCAATTCCACCGTGTCCGGTCTCATCTCGCGTACGGTTCTGAGGTCCGACCTCGTCGGTCCCGCCGACTTCCACGGCGCGAAGTTCTACCGCGAGCTCGCCGGGGCCGACGTCTCCGTCGCCTTCGTCGACACCGTCGCCGCCCACTTCGACGAGGTGGCCGACGCCGTCGACGAGGAGGTCAAGGAACTCCTCGCGGCCGACCGGACCCCCACCTGGGAGGGCTGGGCGGCCGTCGAGCGGATCAGCGAGGAGTACGGCATCCACGACGTGAACCTCGTCAAGCCCGGCGTCGGCGAGACCACCCGCGTCCTGCTGCGCCGGGTGCCGTGGAAGATCCTGGCGCAGCGCGGCGCCGGGGCCGACCTGGACCACGTACGGCTGCTCGCCGAGCAGCGCGGCGTCCCGGTGGAAGAGGTCGACGGACTGCCCTACACGTGCGTAGGACTCATTCACCCCCGATTCACGCGCGGCGCCACCGGCGCCGACGGAAAGGCTGTGGCCTCGAAGTGACTGTCCTCGTAGCCAGTGATCTCGACCGTACGCTCATCTACTCGACGGCCGCCCTCGGTCTGACCATGCCCGACCCGGTGGCCCCGCGGCTGCTGTGCGTCGAGGTCCACGAGAGCAAGCCGCTGTCCTACATGACGGAGACTGCGGCGGGACTGCTGGCGGAGCTGACGGCCGACCCTTCGGTGGTCTTCGTCCCCACCACCACCCGTACCCGCAAGCAGTACCAGCGCATCCGCTTCCCCGGCCGCCCGGCCCAGTACGCCATCTGCGCCAACGGCGGGCAGCTGCTCGTCGACGGGGTACCGGACCGGGACTGGCGGCGGCAGGTCGCGGCGCGCCTGGCCGAGGAGTGCGCCCCCCTGGAAGAGGTCCACCAGCACCTGCTGGCCGTGGCCGACCCGGCCTGGCTGCGCAAGGCGCGGCTGGCGGAGGACCTCTTCGCCTACCTCGTCGTCGAAAGGGACCTGGTCCCGGACGAATGGCTCAAGACCCTGACGCGATGGGCCGAGGACCGCGGCTGGACGGTCTCCCTCCAGGGCCGGAAGATCTACGCGGTCCCGCGCCCGCTCACCAAGAGCGCGGCGATGCACGAGGTCGCACGCCGTACGGGAGCCTCCACGACCCTCGCGGCCGGCGACTCGCTGCTGGACGCCGACCTGCTGCTGGCGGCGGACGCGGGCTGGCGCCCGGGCCACGGCGAACTGGCCGACGCGGCCTGGACGGCGCCCTCGGTGAAGGCGCTGGCCACGGCGGGCGTCCTGGCGGGCGAGGAAATCGTGCGCGCATTCGCCCGCGAGGCGGCCCGACTCGGCAGACTGGACGCATGACCAAGGGCAACAGCACCAAGATCACGGACGAGCTCTACCGGTACATGCTCGACCACAATCCCCCGCTGGACCCGGTCCAGCGGGGGCTGGTGGCGACGACGTACGCCAAGTTCCCCGACGTGGCCGGGATGCAGTCGGCGGAGGAGCAGGGGCCGCTGCTGGCCTTCCTGGTCCGGCTGACCGGCGCCCGCCACATCGTCGAGGTCGGCACCTTCACCGGCTTCTCGGCCCTGTCGATGGCCCAGGCGCTGCCCGCGGACGGCCGCCTCATCGCCTGCGACGTCTCCGAGGAGTGGACGCAGTACGGCCGGCAGGCCTGGGAGGAGGCGGGCGTCGCGGACCGCATCGAGCTGCGCATCGCACCGGCGCTGGAGACCCTGCGCGCGATGCCGACCGAACCGCACATCGACATGGCCTATGTGGACGCGGACAAGGAGAGCCAGGTCGCCTACTGGGAGGAGCTGGTGCCGAGACTGCGCCCGGGCGGCCTGATCGTCACCGACAACACGCTGTTCCACGGCACGGTCCTCGACGAGTCGGCCACCGGCTCGGCGGCGGGCGTGCGGGCCTTCAACGACCACGTCTCGGCGGACCCGCGCATGGACTCCGTCCTGCTCGCGATCTCGGACGGCCTCACCCTGTCGCGCAAGCGCTAGGAACGGCTCCTCAATCGGATCCGGGCCCGGGGCCACAGCCCCGGGCCCGAACCACAGCCCTGGACCGGGCCGCAGCCGTGGACCCGTTCGCGGTCCCTGGAATCAGCCGCAGCCGCCGCCACCGCAGCAGCCGCCCCCGCCGCCACCCATCGCGGGCGCCGGAGCACTGCTCGCCGCGCCGCCGACGGCGACGGCGGACAGCAGCTTGACGGTGTCGGAGTGGCCCGCCGGGCAGTCGGCGGGCGCGGAGGACTCGGCCATGGGCCGGCTGACCTCAAAGGTGTCGTCGCAGGTCCGGCAGCGGAAATCGTATCGAGGCATGCGCACAGGCTAAGCGCGCCCGGCGCCCGGGCGCTACGTACGGCGCGGCTACGGGCAGCGGCCGTGCATGACGGGGGTCACGGGTGCCAGCCCCTGGGCCCGCCGCGCCCGGTCCTCCCGGGCCGCCTGCTCGGGGTGGCGGGCCCGCCAGTACGGATTGTCGTGCGGCAGAGCACTGCCCACCCGCCCGTACATCCCGAACCACATCAGCATCACGCCGACGACGAAGCTGAACAGCACGTTCTGGATCTTGAAGGCCAGGAAGTTCAGCTCCGTGTCCAGCAGCGCCAGATTCACGAACCCGCTCGCGATGAACAGCACGCCCAGCACGATGTTCAGGGTCGAGGCGAAGGTGCCGCCGATCACCATCCCGACGAAGAGCAGAGCTCCGATACAGATCGACAGGACGCTGAGCGCACCGTTGGTGTTCAGGGCGAGCACCGTGTCCCCACCGGTGTCGAAGAACCCGATCTGATCGACGAGCCCCAGGATCCCGAACACCACCAGCAACAGGCCCGTCAGCCCCGCCCCGACCCGGTACACCTGGCTGAGCTTGTGGTCGGTGGGCAGGTGATCGTCGAGCCGCGCGTTCACGGGATGCAGCGCCCGCTCCATGCGGCGGGAGACCGTGTCTGCGAAGCGCGGCGGGGCCGGCGCATCGGGATCGGGCTCGTGGGCCACGTAGGGCGCGTAGTGCTCGTGCGGCTCGGTGCACCCGTACGCCGCGTGGGCCACGTAGGGCTCATGGGCCGCGGGAGGCTCGTGGGTGGTGTGGGCAGCCATGGTGCCCTCCTCTGTTCCGTTCCCGGCACCTCCCAGCATCCGCCGTAGGCCGCCCGGAAACAACCGGGCCCGCCCCGCCCGCCGGCCAGGCCGTCTCTTTCGGATCCTGCCGGGCCCGCGCCGCCCGGCACCGCACCTCGCCGCGTTGTCGGAGCACCGCAGTACATCCAGTACAACTGTGCTCCTCCGCCCAGGGGGCACCTCCCAGCGATAGCTGGGGGAGATGCACGGCACCGGACGACACGGGCCCGACCGACAAGATCCGAAAGAGACGGCCTAGGCGTGCCCGCGCTCGGCCCGGATACCGCTCACCACCCGGTTCACGGCAGCCCGTACGTCCGCCATCTCCAGCAGGAACGCCCAGTAGTCCGGATGCCGGCCCTCCAGCGCCGACAGCGCCCGGCCCACCCGCGCCACCGCGTCGTCCAGCGGCTGCGCATGCCGCGGATCCGGCACACTGCGGCCCGCCATCGCCAGCCGCTGCGCATCCCGGATCGCGAAACGGGTCCGGTCCACCTCGGCCTGCGGATCCCGCGCCACCGCCTCCAGCCGCGTCAGCCGGTCCTGGGCCGCCGACACTGCCTCGTCCGTCGCGTCCAGCGACTCACGGACCGCCTCGATCAGCGCCCCCACATCGGCCCAGCGCTGCTCGTCCCGGGCCCGGCCGGCCTCCCGCAACTGCTCCTCGGCCCGCGCCACATCCCGTACCGCCTCGTCCGGCACCTGCTGCAGGTCCTGCCAGCACGCCGCGCTGAACCGCCGCCGCAACTCGCTGAGCACCGGATCCACCCGGTCCGCCCGGTTGCGCAACGCCTGCGCCCGCGTCCGCAGACTCACCAGCCGCCGGTCGATCTCCGCCGCCCGTTCGGGCAGCCGCGCCGCCTCGGCCCGTATGGCCTCCGCGTCGCGCAGGATCCGGTCGGCGCGCTGCACGGTCTCCTGCACCCCGTGCTGGGCCGCGCCCTGGTTCAGCTTGGTCAGCTCCGGGCCGAGCGCCGCGAGCCGCGCAGCCAGGTCATCGGCCCGCATCCCCTTGGCCCGTACGGCATCCAGCGCGTCACTGGCCCCGATCAGCGCGGCCCTGGCCCGCTCCCGGGCCGGCGCCACCCGCGCGAGCTGTGTCTCCGCCTTGTCCAGCAGCGGCTGCAGCCCCTGGGCGAACCGCTCCAGCTCCCCCTGGACCCGCACCAGCTCGTCCCGCGCCCGGGACAGCTCCTGCTGTGCGCGCGTGGCGACCGAGGCATCCAACTCCGCCCGGTCCAGGTCGTGCGCGTCGACCGCCTGGATGTAGACGTGACTGACCTCGTCGATCCGCCGCCCGAGCGCGGCGAACCCCTCGGTCGCCTGCCGCGCGGCGGGCGACCCGTCCGCCGCGGCGATCGTCTCGATCGAGATCCGCAGATCCCGCTGCGCCGTATCCAGCTCGTAGAACGCGGCCGCGGCGGCATCCTTCGCCGCCTGCGCATCCGCCCGCCGACTCTCGTCCCGCCCGCCGAACCACCGCCGGGATGCCGTCGTCACAATCCCTCTCCCGTGCCGCGTCCGCCGTGCCCCGATCCATTCTCCCCCACGGGAACGGGTTTGCGTGGGGGGTGTGCCCGCCATGTAGGCTGTCCACTCATCCACGGGTGCGTAGCTCAGGGGTAGAGCGCTGCTCTTACAAAGCAGATGTCGGCGGTTCGAAACCGTCCGCGCCCACCAGTGAAAAGGCCCCCAGCCGCATGCGGCTGGGGGCCTTTGACGGTAGTTCCTGACGGCAGTCCGGCCCTTCCGGCCGCCGACCCGGCCCCGGCCCGGCCCCGGGCAGGCGCTCCGACGACCACGGCGGGTCGCCGCGGTCGACTTTTCCCCGCCTGCGGGCCGACAGCCCGAGATCGCGCGGACTGCGCTCCGGAGGGCTGGCTCCGGTCAGGTCCGCTGCCGGGAAGCGGAGTTCATCGGCCGCAGATTAGCGTGGCGGCATGGATGAACCACTGATCAAGGTGCAGAGCTCAACCGGCGAAGCTGTCATCAAGGCCAACGCTGAAGGGCTTCGCGTCCTCGCGGAGCGACTGCTGGAACTCGCCGGCCCCGGCATACGGAACGGGCACCACCTTCACCTCGATGCGGGCGTTGACCTTGAGGACGGCTCGTCCGGCCTCGTTCTGGAGCGTGACGACTCGCTCTAGGTGTGTCGTCCGGGAATGTTGGTGATGACAGTCTCGACCTGTTGCCGACGCCTGCGCAGGCCATCGGTGCGCTGCCGTCCTCGGTGAGGAGGAGAAGGCAGTACCAGGTGCGGTCGACGGCCATGATCTGTCCCACTCGCACCGGCTGATCATGTGGCTGCTTGGGCGCTGAGGGGGCGAGGTGACGCAGCCAAGGTGTGGCGGTCCGTCCGCGTACAGTCGGCGCGTCGCTTGAGTGCCTCAAGCCACCGGCCGAGGGGGAACATGAAGTACGTAGTCGTCGAACAGCAGGGCAGAGGGGCGTACTGGCACGACCCCAGTGCCTACCTCGCCAAGTTGCCCGAACTCGCCCCGGCCCTCCCGCCCGGGGCGCGTGCGTTCGCCTCGGATCCCGAGCACTACGACTTCTCGGCATCGCGGTGCGTGAAGGACCTCCGACCTCTGGCGCTGCCTGCCGCCGGCGATTTCCAAGAGCGGTGCGAGATCCATTTCACCTGGTCAGGAGGCCAGGACGAGGTGCTCACGATCCGCTACAGCGGTGTCGGCCACGTCGAGATCACGGCTGACGACGGTGGCGCCGTCGAGCTGTCCGACTTCAACAGCGTGCGTCTGGACGAAGTCCTGCCGCATGAGGCCGGCTGCACGCATGAACTGAGGCTCACCACTGGCACAGTGCGGATCGTGTGTGCGGACCTGATGGCGGAGTGGGCACCGACGACCTCTGAGTGAGGCGTGCCCCCGCCACTGGGCACTCGGGCCAGGGCTACGGGAAAAAGGGGAGGGGGATCCCGTGGGCCTTGAGGGCTTCGGCGTAGCGCTGGAGCTTCTCCCCCAGGTCGGCGTGGAGGAGGCCGGCCACGTGCCGGGCTTCCTCCAAGTCGCCGGCTGCGCACAGCTCGACGAGCTCGGCCACGTCCGTCTGGAGGATGCTGAGGGTGTCTCCCTGGATCAGGACGCCGGGGAAGTTCCGGCCCGGGAGGCGCACCACGGCGTCGTTCCCGCCGTCGGTGAACAGCTCGGCCTCTACTCGTTCCATCCGGGCCCCGCATCAGTTTCCTTTTCGTTCGGCGTAGTTCGCAGACGCTCGAACGCAGACGAACAACCTCGCGCACGAGGCCGTGCGGCAGCAACTGGGTTGGGAAGGGACCCGGATCGGGAGCTGGAAGTCCGCGATTTTCCACAGGGTCGGGCTGTGTTCCTCGGTGCGTTCGAGGACGGCGTCAACACGTACTGGCTGCTGATCGACAGCGGCGCGCGGCTATGGCGTGTCCGTCTCCGTTGCCCCGGGCGGCTTGTCCGGGTGCGTCGGCGGGCGCGGATGAAGTGCAGCAGGTGCGTGATGGCGTAGCCGAGCAGCCAGGGCAGCACCGTGATGCCGCCGATGTACACGGCCAGGTGGGCGAGGAAGTCGTCCAGTGCCAGCGGTGGGTCCAGGCCGCCGTCCACCCGCCGTGGCCGGTCCCATTTGCCCAGCGGGAAGATCGTGAGGATCGCCGAGGTCGTCACCGGTATCAGCGGGGTCAGCACCGACCACAGCCGGGGCCGCAGGCCGGGCGCCGAGGCGCACCACACCCCCAGCGGAACCATGACGAACGGCCCGAACAGCACCCACAGCACCGCCGGGAGCATCAGCAGCGCCCACCATGCGTTTGAGTACCCGAACATCACCGGCGTCGCCCCCTGTGCGTGAACCTACTCGTGGGACGCGGGCAGATGGTGCCACGCGTGCGTGCACCCGTCGGCGCAGTACAGGGTCCGCCTGCGGGTGTCGGCGATGGTGAAGAGGGCGACGAGCAGGCGAAAGGACTTCGTGAGTTCGTAGGCCGGCAGCCGGTGCATGCCGAAGTGCCATTTCGTGAGCATGACCGCGGGCGTATGAGTGGGCCGGATGCCGGAGCGCGCGATGCTCTCCGGTACGTCGCTCTCGTGTGCGCGGGCCTGCCCGCAGATCAACTCCAGGGTGTGCAAGGTCTTGCGCCGGTCGTCCTCCGGGAGACCCTCGAACCACTCGATGCTGTTGGCCGTCGACCTGAGGCCCTGAGCGAGTTCGTTCAGGATCACCTCGTGCGTGTACAACACGGCCCCCACCCCCCTGTGCGACAGACCGACGGTACGCCCGCGGCGGCGGGTGAGCACCGGGGTTTTCGGTGCCCTGCAGGGGTGGCATCGTGCGAAGACCCCCGGCCGGTTGAGGTCGGGGGTCTTTCGGGTTGTTCGCTCAGGCGTTGGGGCGCTTGCCGTGGTTCGCCTTCTTCTTCTTGCGGGCCCGACGCTTGTTGCCTCGCTTGGCCATGGTCGTGGTCTCCCTCGTCGGCGACAGTTCATGCCTCGGTCAGTCTAGGTTCGGTGTGGTTCATCCGCATTCGGTGCGATGGGTGCGCTCTTGGCCGGGGGTTCGGGGCGTGGGATCGTCGGGGGATGGGCGAGCTCGCGTGGGGTGGGTTGGTCGTGGCCGTGGTCGCCGTGGCGCTGGCGCTGATGGAGCGGTCCCTGGGGGTGGGGTTCGAACGGAAACGGGACGAGGAGCGGGCGCGGCTGCTCGCGCACCTCGCCGAGCCGGGTGAACCGGGTGAACCGGGCGGGCCGGGCGGGCCGGGTGGGCCGACCGTCGTGCCCGGGAGCCGGAAGTTCCAGGACGTCGGCGGGATCCAGCACCCCGCGGCGCAGCCGGGGGACCGGCGGGACGACTTCACCCCGATCCTCGTCGAGTACTACGCCTACGGACTGACCCAGGCGCGCAGCAGCTTCGTGACCAGCCAGCGGTTCGCCGGGGTCGGGGCGGCGATCCTGCTCGTCGGGGTGGGGCTGGCCGTCTGGAAGGCCGAGGCGGGCGGGGAGCTGTACCTGGGGATCGTCACGAGCTCGGCCGGACTGGTCACCACCCTGATCGGGCAGCTCTTCCACCGGCGGGCCGACGCCGCGCTCCAGCACATGGCCGACCAGACCGCCTCGCTGCGCGACGACCGGCGCGCCGCCGAGACGACCCAGCAGGCCATCGAGCTGCTGGAGACGGTCGAGGACCCGGGGCTCAGGGCCCGCCTCCAAGCCGGTTTGATCATGAAACTTTCCGGGGCCGAGCTGCCCCGGTAGCGGGATAGTAGGGGTATGTGCCGTTCCATTAAGACCCTGCGCCCGCCCGCCATCCCCGAGAAGGCGACCGAGGAGGAGATCCGCGCCGCCGCCCTGCAGTACGTACGCAAGGTGTCCGGGTTCCGGGTTCCCGCCGCGCACAACCGCGAGGTGTTCGAGGCGGCGGTGGACGCCGTCGCCGAGGCCACTGCGGCGCTGCTCGACGGGGTGCACGTACGGGGGCAGGCCGCCCCGGCGTAACCCGGACACGGCCTACGAGGCCGCCGCGCGGCGGCGCATCACCCACACTCCGGCGCCCAGCGCGCCCACGGCCAGGGCGCTGCCGACGGCGATCTCACCCGGGCTCATCGAACCGATGCTGCCACCCGTCCCGCCGCGCGCCGCACCCGTGGTGACCTGCAGCGATACGGTGGCGCGCTCACCGCCGGGGCCGCCGCACTCGAAGACGACACGATGCGTTCCGAGGGTGGCGTCGCGGAAGACGGTGGCACTGCCGAAGAGACTGGCGGCCGAGGCGCTGCCCGGGGTCAGCCGCACCTCGCCGAAGGCGGTCGACGTGACCCGGGCGGTCTGCGTGCCGCATCCGTCGACATTGAGGGCGACCCGGCCGCCCGGGGCGACGGTGGTGGGGGAGACGGTGGCGGAGGGGTAGGCGTAGGCGAGTGTGGCGGGAGCGGCAGCAGCGGCGATGAAGGTCGCGGCCGCGACGGTGATCAGACGTCGCGCTGCGGTGGACGGAGCGGCGGGCGGAGCGGCGGGCGGTTTGGCGGGCATGGAGAGGACTCCTCGGCTCGTCGAAACGGCGCGGCCAGGCCACGGATGTGACGCGGGTTCGATTGCGCACGTGCTTCGGACGCTAGGAGCCCGGCCCGGGGGCGGCGATCGGGGCCGGGTGAACGGGTGAGCCACTGCTCCGCCCGGGGGAGCCGACGCGGTGGGACGCGTCCAGCCGTGGAGGCGCGGCCTACGCCGCCGTCACCGGAGTCGGCCGGCGGACCAGGAAGGCCGCCAGGGCGCCCGCCGCGAAGAGGGCGACGACCGAGAGCGCGGTGCCGAGCCACTGAGTGCCGAGCCACTGGGTCCCGAAGTAGCCCAGGGACACGCTGTAGCCCGCCCAGGCCATGCCCGCCAGGACCGACCAGGGCAGGAACTCCGCGACCCGGCGCTGGGTCTTGCCCGCGCCCAGGGACACCACCGAGCGTCCGGCCGGTGCGAATCGGGCGATCACGACCAGGGCGCCGCCCCCGCGAGCCAGAGCCGTACCGAGGCGCTCATGAGCCCGGGTCAGCCGGCGGGAGCGGGCGATGGCCCGGTCCAGCCGGGCTCCGCCGCGCCGGCCCAGACGGAACGCGGCCATGTCACCCAGCACCGAGGCGGTCGTGGCGATGACGAGCAGGAGCAGGATGTCCGGCACCTGCTCGGGCACCGGAACCGGCACCGGTCCCGCCGCCCCGGCGGCTGCCGCGGCTGCCGCAGCAGTGATCACCAGAACCCCGCTCGGGAGCACCGGGAGGAAGACGTCGAGCACGATGGACACCGCCACGAGGGCATAGATCCATGGGCTCGCGGTCAGCGACCCCAGCGTCTCAAACAAAGCGGGACTCCCCAGTCCGGTTGACGTGCTGCGGCATGAAGCGCCGCGACGTCGCGGGGGAGCGGCAGGAGCGGCTGACAGCCATACAGCGTACGCCCGGCGTTCGTGCCCCGGATGCCCGGGGCGGATCCCGCACCACCGCCACACCAAGTCCGCCGCCCCGCACCGCCGGTGCCGGCCGCCTCTCCTACTCCGCCGCCGTGAGCTCCCGGTCCAGCACCGTCACCAGCACGGCACCCGCACGCTTCTTGCGCGCCTGGTCCAACCGCAGCCGAGCCGTCCGCCCCGACAGGGCCAGCGTCATGAGCTGATTGCCGAACCAGGGCCCACCCGTACGCCGCCAGTTGACCGGCGGCCGACCCGTCCGCCCGTGCAGGGAGAAACCGCGCCCCAGCCACCGCCCCGTCCGGGACCAGCCCAGCCGGAATCCCCACTTCACCGCGGTATGGATGGAATTGTGAACCGGCGAGCACGTCAGCTGGAACACCCGCGCCGTACTCGGTATTCGAGGCTCGGCCACATACGCGTGATGCACGTCCCCGGACAGCACGCACACCGTCGCCGGCGCCCGCGGCCCCGTCCCCACCTCCTCGATCAGATCGGTCAGCGCCGCGAACGAGGCGGGGAACGCCGCCCAGTGCTCCAGATCGCTGCGCCGACGCAGATCCTCCCCGATCCGCGCCCACCGCGGCCCCCGCTCCCCGCGGCACAGAGCGGCGTTCCACGTCTCGGCATCGTGGATCAGCGGCGGCATGAGCCAGGGCAGCGAGGACCCGATCAGCAGATGGTCGTAAGCGCCGTGCCCGGCCAGGGCGTTCTCCCGGAGCCACTGCTGCTCCGCCGGATCGAGCATCGCCCGCCCGTCCTCGGCCAGCACCCGCGCGGCCCGGGTGTCCACCATCAGCAGCCGGGTCCGGCCGAAGTCGCGCCGGTAGCTCCAGCGCACCGTGCCCGGATCGGCATCCGCCGCGGACGCGAAGGCCCGCAGCACCTCCGTACCGTCCGGGGTCTGCCGTATCGCCTCGTACAGCCCGTCGGCAGCCAGCTCGGCCGGGGAGAGATTGCCCAGGTGCTGGTACACCCAGTACGACATCAGCCCGCTGAGGACACGCTCCCGCCACCAGGGCGTCGCCCGCATCTCCGCCAGCCACGCTGCGCTCGTGTTCCAGTCGTCGATGACGTCGTGGTCGTCGAATATGTGCAGGCTGGGCACGGTCGACAGCAGCCAGCGGATCTCCGGGTCGAGCCAGGACTCGTAATAGAGCCGGGTGTACTCCTCGTAGTCCGCGACCTGGGCGCCCGGAGGCTCCCGCAGATCCCGCCGGGCCGCGAGCCACGCCCGGGTCTCCCGCGACAGCGCGTCGGCATACACCTGGTCGCCGAGCAGCAGCAGGACGTCCGGGCGCACCGCCTCCGGGTCGGCGGCCAGCCGCGCCGCGAGGGTGTCGAGCGCATCCGCCCCGTGCGGCCCGTGCCGGCCGGCGGGCGGCGCGGCCTGCCGGCACGAGCCGAAGGTGACGCGCAGCCCGGGGGCCGGACGGCCGGGGCCCGTCACGGCCGGAGCGGTGATCGTGCTCGGCGGGAAGCCGCTGCCGGGCAGCGGCCACACCTGCCGACCGTCGAGCAGCACCTCATACGCCGTGGTCGTGCCCGGGGTCAGGCCGGTCACCGGCACCAGCGCGTAGTGGTGGCCGGCAATCTGGAAGGTGCGCACACTGCCGCCCGCCCCGTCGGCGCACCGCACCTCGGCCGTGCACGGGCGGTCCGCCTCGACCCATATCGTGGCCGACCCGCCCGTGTCCCAGTCGACGTGGCGCAGCAGCGGCCCCAGACGCAACCCGGCCATGCAACTCCCCCTCCTCCGTAGCCCCTTCGATCACGGTACGACGGGTGGGGGGAGCCACGCCTCCCCCTGACGGGGGAAAGATCGGCCGGCTCGGTCAGCAGCCGTTCAGGATGTTGACCAGGGCCGTCTTCTCGCCGGAGTCCATGCTCAGACCCCAGTACTGCTTCACGTTGACCCACATCCGTGCGTACGTACAACGGTAGGCCGTCCGCGGGGGCAGCCACTTGCCGGGGTCGAGGTCGCCCTTGGCCTGGTTGACGTTGTCGGTGACCGCGATCAGCTGCGGGCGCGTGAGGTCGTTGGCGAACTGCTGGCGCTTGCTCGTGGTCCAGGAATTGGCGCCGGAGCGCCATGCCTCGGCGAGCGGGACGACGTGGTCGATGTCCAGGTCGGAGGCGACGGTCCAGGTGGCGCCGTCGTACTCGGAGTACCAGCTTCCGCTCACCGCGGCGCAGGCGGAGTCCTGGACGACATTGACGCCGTCCCGCTTCAGGACGGTCTCGCGGGTGTTGCAGGTGCCGGAGACGGTGCTCCAGTGCGGGAAGAGGTCGCGGCTGTAGCCGCTGGTGGAGCCCTCGGTCTTCGGGGTGACCGTCGCCAGGTAGGCGCGGGCGGCCGAGGCGCTCATGGGGGCGGGCGGGGCGGCCTGGGCGCTCGGGGCGTTGAGGAGCGAGGTCAGAGCGGCGAGCGCGGCGGTTGACGCGAGCACGCCAATGCGACGCGCGTAGATGCTGGGTATGAGTGCCATGAGGGCTCCCTGGGTGCGGGGGGTGTGGCCGTGCGGCCCCGGCGGGGCGTGGCCATGGTGACGGCGCCGGGTATCGCGGGGATGGGCGCCAGATGACAGCCTGGCGACATGGGCACGTCACATCAAGTCAGCCAACGCGTCTGATTTAATCGGAAGTTGATATTCCGGAGCGGGGAGGGCAGGGAGAGCGGGGCAGGGGTGGTCAGGGCGGGGCAGGAGCAGTCAGGGTGGGGTAGGAGTAGCCAGGGTGGGGCAGGTGCAGTCAGGGTGGGACCAAAGGTCTATTCCGGCCGGTCGCGGGTATCGCGTACGCTGTTCGGAGCAGAAGGGGAGTAGCTCTTCGCCGGACCGTCGACATACTGCTGGGTCATCCCAGCCGGCGCCCGGAGGCAGACCGCGCACAGCGGTCGGCCAGCGAGACCTTCGGCCGCAGTGTCCTGTTCAGGTGCAGGCGCGTTTCGTACGCGCATGCGCAAGCCAGGGCGCCGCCGTGCCGAAGCGACCCCTGAAAACACCCCAGGTCTCTCGGTCCCGATGGCGTCCTGCCCGACCGATTGAGGTTCCACCCCCGTGTTCAGCTTCAGCATCACGGCGATCGCCTTCGGCGTCGTCTTCCTTGCCGAACTCCCCGACAAGACGGCCCTCGCCGGCCTGATGCTCGGCACGCGCTACCGCGCCTCCTACGTCTTCGCGGGTGTCGCCGCCGCCTTCGCCGTACACGTCGCACTCGCCATCGCCGCAGGCAGCGTCCTCACCCTGCTCCCGCACCGGCTCGTCCAGGCCGTCGTGGGCATCCTCTTCCTCCTGGGCGCGGCCATGCTGCTCCTGAAGAAGGACGACGGGGACGAGGAGATCAAGCCGCCCGCCGACCAGTCCTTCTGGAAGGTCTCCGGGGCCGGCTTCATGCTGATCCTCGTGGCGGAGTTCGGTGACCTGACCCAGATCATGACCGCCAACCTCGCCGCCCGGTACGACAACCCCGTCTCGGTCGGCATCGGCGCCGTGCTCGCCCTGTGGGCGGTCGCGGGCATCGGCATCCTGGGCGGGCGCACCCTCATGAAGCACGTCCCGCTGCGGCTCATCACCAAGATCGCGGCGGTCGTGATGGCGGCACTGGCCGCGTTCTCGCTGTACGAGGCGATCGCGGGCTGACGGGGCGGGGTGGGGCGGTGGATATTTCGTTGCGGGAGGAGAACCTACAGGTCACGCTCGTGCGCGTGACCGATACCACCGCATCGACGTGTCCCTCCGCCGGCCCTTCCGTCGAGCCCGCGCCTGCGTCCGAGCCCGCGCCTGCGTCCGCGCCCGTGGGCGCTGAGGATCGGCAGTTCGGATGGTCCAACATGTTCGTCCACCCCGACGAGGACACACGGACCGACGGCGGCTTCCAGGGTGAGCGCGCCGTGCTCGCCGGCTACCTCCGCGACCAGCGCCTGACGCTGGAGCTCAAGTGCGCGGGCCTGGACGCGGAGGCCCTGGCGCGGCGCTCGGTGGAACCGTCCAACCTGTCCCTCCTGGGTCTCGTACGCCACCTCGCGGGCGTCGAGCAGTACTGGTTCCGGCAGGTCATGGCCGGTCAGGACGTACGCAGGCACTACCGCTCGGAGACGGACCGCGCGGGGGAGTTCACCGGCGCGGTGGCCGACCCGGCGGTGGTCGCGGACGCGTGGGCCACCTGGAGGGCCGAAGTCGCCTTCGCGGAACAACTCGTCGCGCAGGCCCCCGGCCTGGACGTCACGGGCGACGGCGGACACGGCGACGAGCCGATGGAGCTCCGCGAGGTCCTGGTCCACATGATCGAGGAGTACGCCCGCCACAACGGCCACGCGGACTTCCTGCGGGAACGCATCGACGGGCGGGTGGGGCAGTAGGGGCGGGGTGAGCGGGGCTTCGGTCGGGCGGTGGTCAGGGATGTGTATGGGGGTTTCCCGTCAGTCTCATCGTCTCTCCGTGTCGGGCCGGCCCCTCAAGGGCGCTCGTTCCTCGCGTCGCTGCGCGATGGCCTTCGGCCACCCTTGACCGCCCGTCCCGCCCCGGACATACGAAGACTGCCGGGAACCCCCAAAGGAACGGGCCGGGGGATGCGTTCCAGGGACGGGGCGGTCGGAGATGGGCGGCCCGGTCGGGGTAGGGGCGCGACCGGCAGGCGGGGCCCATCGAGACCTGGGCCCGGGTCGGGGGAAGCGCGTCCAATCGCTACGCGCTCCTCATCTCTCAGCGTCCGACGACCGTCTTGGGCTGGGCATAGGCCGCCCACGAGCCGTGGACGCTTCCCGCTGACCGCGACCGGGGGCCGGCCGGGGCTGATCGGGACCGGTGGGAGGGACTGACCGCTGGTACTTCACCTATTCCGTAGTGAATCCGGGTCAGGGCGGGGACGACTCCACGAACCGGCGCCCAAACAACCGCAATTGGGGCAAACTGCTGGCCTTTTGGGCCGCCCGCCCCCGCTGACCCGGTTCCACTACCGAATAGCCGTAGTCGCAGGCGTTTCCTGCTCCCGACAGCCGTCGGACGCAGTCAATGAGGAGTCCCACGGCTCGTGGGCGGCCTATGTCCAGCCACAGACGGACCGTAGACGCCGAGACGTGAGGAGCGCGTAGCGATTGGACGCGCCTCCCCCGACACGGCAGGTCTCTCTCATGAGCCCCGCCTCGGGGACATGCCCCACCCTGACCGGGCCGCCCATCTCCGACCGCCCCGTCCTGCCCCCTTAACGCCCGGCCCGTTCCTTTGGGGGTTTCCCGGCAGTCTTCGTATGTCCGGGGCGGGACGGGCGGTCAAGGGTGGAGCGCAGCGACATCGCGCAGCGACGCGACGACGAAGGAGGAGCGCCCTTGAGGGGCCGGCGCGACACGGAGAGACGATGGGACTGACGGGAAACTCCCATACACATCCCTGACCGCCGTTCGAGCGGCTCCCGCTCGTCCGGGGCCCCCGCGCGGCCGTGGTTCGTGGCGTTACGCCGGCGTCTGCACCGTGATGGTGATCGAGCCGTCCGGGGTAGTGGTGACCTGGAGTGACGTCAGGTCCTGGACGTGGGCCGTCGGGGCGTGGGCGGCTGCGCGGGGGCCCACGCCGATCACGCGCATGCCCGCCGCCCGGCCCGCGGTGATGCCTGCGGCCGAGTCCTCGAAGACGATGCAGTCGGCCGGGTCCACGCCCAGCGCGGCGGCGCCCATGAGGAAGCCCTCCGGGTCGGGCTTGCTCGCCCGTACCGACTCGGCCGTGACCCGTACCGCGGGCATCGGCAGGTCGGCGGCCGTCATCCGGGCCGTGGCCAGGGCGGTGTCGGCGGAGGTGACCAGCGCGTGCGGCAGTCCGTCTATCGCGGCCATGAACTCCGGTGCGCCCGCGACCGGGACCACGCCGTCGGTGTCGGCCGTCTCGCGGGCCAGCATCACGGCGTTCTCGGCGTGGTTGACCTCCATCGGGCGGTCCGGCAGGAGGACGGCCATGGTGGCGTAGCCCTGGCGGCCGTGGACGACCTTCAGGGCCTCCTGTGGGTCCAGCCCGTGGGACACCGCCCAGTCGCGCCAGCAGCGCTCGACCACCGCGTCGGAGTTGACGATCGTGCCGTCCATGTCCAGGAGCAGGGCCTTGGCGGTGAGGGCGACGGGTGCGGTGGTGGCGGTGCTGGCCGGCATCGGCGGGGCTCCAGACGGGGCGGGAAAGAGAACAAGTGGTTCCGTCCACCGGTCAGGGAGAGAGGACGGAACCACTTTGTTCCCTCACGATACAAAATAAAGGGCGGTCCGCGCCACCGGCCGACGTGTGACCCTCATCCCTCCAGGGCCTTGCGGGTCACCGGGCCGTAGAAGCCCCATTCCTGGTCGTCGATGCCCCTGTCGTACTGGAAGCGCGACACGGCTTCCTCCACCCGCCAGTCGAACCGGCCGCTGATCTTGCCCCGGTAGAGACCCTGCCCCGCCAGCAACCGCTGGAGCTTCTCCACCTCCGCACCCGTGTCCCCGTACCGCAGGGTCGGGGCCTGCGCGGGCGGCGGGCTGGAGGAGCGGCTCGCGCTCGGGGAGGGGCTGGGCGACGGGGGCGCCGATGTGCGGGACGCGCTGGGCGACGGGGACGGCGACGCGGACGCCGACTTCGAGGCGCTCGGCGACGGGGAGGCCGAGGGGGACTTGCCGGCCGCGCTCGGGGACGCGCTCGCGGAGGGCACGCCCGGGAAGGCGCTCGTCGCGGGCGCGGGCGCCTTCGCCTCCACCAGTGCGGCATCGCTCCCGCTGGAACTCGGCAGCGCCCACACCGCCACGGCCGTCCCGCTGAGGGCGACCGCAGCCGCGGCGCCGATCAGCAGCGCCAGGGGCTTTCGGGCGGACGGGCCGGTCCGGTTCTCCGGGCCCCCGCCCCCGCCCCCACCCCCTCCGCCACCCGGTGTGTGGCCCGCTCCCGGGATCGCCCGGAGCTGGACCGTCTCGGCCGGGGGCGGCGTGTGCTGCGGCCCGGTCGGCCACGGTGCGTCCACCGGCGGCACGGGTATCCCGTACGCCGGGGTGCTGTCCGGCTCCGGCGCCGGGCGCGGGCCCGGGGCCACCGCCCCGGACACCGGCTGCGGGGACACCGGCGTGTCCGGCTCGCCGGGGTCGGGCAACGTCACGTACGGGCGGATGCGCAAGGGGTTGAAACCCACACCCGGCACGCACCCGCAGCCGACGTCGGCTGCGCCGCATTCTGGACAGTGCTGACGGCTCACTGGACTCCCTCCCTGGCTATTGCCTGCGATTATGCAGACCCGCAGGGGTGCTCCCAACCGCCCGAGAGGCCATAACCGGACACACCGCTCAGGATGGAGATGTTGATCCGGCCTGAGGAGGTATCGATGGCTCAGGATGTGACCGAGGAGGCCACGGACCCCGTTCCCGACCCGAAGAACGCCGGCCCCGGCGCCGAGCACACCTCCCGCGAGGTACTCGTCTCCATCGGAGCCCTGCTGCTGGGCCTGCTGATCGCCGCACTCGACCAGACCATCGTCTCCACCGCCCTGCCGACCATCGTCAGCGACCTCGGCGGCATGGCGCACCTGTCCTGGGTCGTCACCGCCTACATGCTCGCCTCCACCGCCGCCACCCCCCTGTGGGGCAAGCTCGGCGACCAGTACGGGCGCAAGAAGCTCTTCCAGTACGCCATCGTCCTCTTCCTCATCGGGTCGGCACTGTGCGGACTCGCCCAGGACATGCCCCAGCTCATCGGCTTCCGCGCGCTGCAGGGCCTCGGCGGCGGCGGACTGATCGTGCTGTCGATGGCGATCGTCGGCGACATCGTCCCGCCCCGGGAACGCGGCAAGTACCAGGGCCTCTTCGGTGGCGTCTTCGGCGCGACCAGCGTGCTGGGCCCGCTGCTGGGCGGCCTGTTCGTGGACAACCTCTCCTGGCGCTGGGTCTTCTACATCAACCTTCCCATCGGTCTCGTCGCGCTCGTCGTCATCGCCGCCGTCCTGCACATCCCGGCGCGCCCCTCGAAGCACACCATCGACTACATCGGCACCTTCCTCATCGCCTGTGTCGCCACCTGCCTCGTGCTCGTCGCCTCCCTCGGCGGCACCTGGGGCTGGGGCTCGGCCCGGATCATCGGCCTCGCCGTCCTCGGCGCCGTACTGCTCGTCGGCTTCCTCCTCGTGGAACGCAAGGCGGCCGAACCCGTCCTGCCGCTGGGACTGTTCCGTATCCGCACCTTCACCCTCTGCTCGGTGATCAGCTTCGTCGTCGGCTTCGCGATGTTCGGCGCGATGGTCTACCTGCCGACCTTCCTCCAGATCGTCCAGGGCGTCTCACCGACCATGTCCGGCGTCCACATGCTGCCGATGGTGATCGGCATGCTGATCACCTCCACCGCCTCCGGCCAGGTCGTCAGCCGTACCGGGCGCTGGAAGGTCTTCCCGATCGCGGGCACGGCGGTGACCGCTCTCGGTCTGCTCCTCCTGCACCAGTTGCACCGCACCAGCTCCACCTGGGAGATGAGCGTCTACTTCTTCGTCTTCGGTGCCGGACTCGGTCTGGTCATGCAGGTACTCGTCCTGGTGGTGCAGAACGCGGTCAGTTACGCCGACCTCGGCGTCGCCACCTCCGGTGCCACCTTCTTCCGCTCCATCGGCGCCTCCTTCGGCGTCGCGATCTTCGGCACGGTCTTCACCCACCAGCTCGATGACAAGCTGGCCGCCTCCCTCGCGGGCGTCACGCTGCCGGCCGGTGCGAGCGTCGCGCAGCTGGAGGCCGACCCGCGGGCCATCGGTGCCCTTCCCGCAGAGCTCCGGCCGAAGGTGCTCGACGCCTACGCCACCGCCATCACCGACGTGTTCCTGTACGCCGTGCCGATCGTCCTGGTCGCCTTCGTGATCGCCTGGTTCCTGAAGGAGGACAAGCTCCGCGCCTCGGTCACCGCACCCGATGTGACGGAGACCCTGGCCTCCAATCCCGTCCACCGCTCCTCCCGCGACGAGGTCGCCCGCGCGCTGTCGGTCCTCGGCACCCGGGAGGGGCGCCGCCACGTCTACGAGAAGATCACCGAGAAGGCGGGCTACGACCTGCTGCCCGCAGCCAGCTGGCTGCTGCTGCGGATCAAGAAGTACGGCTCGGCGGAGCCGTCGGTGCTCGCGGAGCGCGTCAATGTGCCGCTGAGGGTCATCACGGACGCGGCCCGGCAGGTCGAGGAGCGCGGGCTGGCCGTCCGGGAAGGGCTGCCGCTGGTCCTGACCGATCAGGGCCGCCGGGCCGCCGCGAAGCTCGCCGAGGCCCGGCAGGAGTCCCTCGCCGAGCTGCTCGGCGACTGGTGGGGCCCGGACCGCCCGACCGATCTGGTGAAACTGGTGGAGGAGCTCAATACGGAGCTGTGCGGTTCCGACGCCGAGGAGCCCCATGATTCCGAGCCGCGCCGGGACCACGCCGCCCACGCGTAGCCCTTCGCCGTCAGAGGAGCTTCTCGAACCAGTGCTGTGCGTACGGGCCGGAGTTGTAGGCCGGTATTTCCGCATACCCGTGGCGCGCGTACAGCGCCCGGGCCTCCACGAGGTCCGACCGGGTGTCCAGCCGGACCCGCTCGGCGCCCAGTGCACGGCCCTCCGCCTCCAGTACCTCGAGCAGAGCCGCCCCGCCGCCCGTGCCGCGGGCGCGCCGGTCGACATACACCCTGGTGAGCTCGGCGGTGGCGGGGTCGAGCAGCCGGATCCCGCCGCACGCGAGGGGCTCGCCGTCCAGCCTGCCGACGACGAACTGCCCCGTGGGCGGGACCAGCCCGTCGTCGGGGAAGTCCAGCAGGCCCTGGTCGATCTCGGTCTCGGTGACCTGCCGTTTCCAGTACCGGCCGGCGACCTCGGCGTAGTAGGCGCGGCGCAGGGCCGTGGCGTCCCGAGTGGTGAACGGTTCGGGGGTCACGGTCCACGAGAAGGTGGGCGTCGTGGCTGTGTGCTGTTCGCTGTGCGTGTTCATGGCGTCATTGTGGAGTTCGCGGTGGAACTCCCGCGTGGAATATCCACAATGCCGGGCCGATGATAGGAAAAAGGAGCATCTGTGCCTACCCGGAGGGTGTGAAACGCCATGGCAGAGCATCCCGACTGTGCCCTGGTCCGCCGCGGCTACGAGGCCTTCGGCAAGGGCGACATGGACACGATGAGCACGTTGCTGACGGCCGACGTCATCCACCACGTACCCGGCAGCAACCCGCTGTCCGGGCACCACAAGGGGCGGGAGAACGTCCTCGACCTCTTCCGCCGTCTCGCCGAGGAGACGAACGGCACCTTCCAGGTGCATCTCGAATCGGTGCTGGCCGACGGCCGGGGGCACGTGATGAGCTTCCACACGGCACGCGCCGACCGCGGGGACCGCGGCATCGAGATCCGCCAGGGGCTCTTCTTCACGATCGTCGGCCACAAGATCACCGACATCGACCAGTGCACCGCGGACATCGACGAGGAAGACGTCTTCTGGGGCTGACGCTCCGCAGTCAGTGAGTCAGTGAGTCAGTGAGTCAGTGAGTCAGTGAGTCAGTCGGCCGGTCGGCCGACCGGCTGTGTCGGGCCCGGGACCGGGGCCCGGCCCGGACCCCCGGGCCGGGCCCCGAACCGCGTCAGGCCTTCTTCGGCGCCGCCTGCTGCACGACCTCGAACGACCACACCGTCGAGGCGGAGGCCGCGGGCTTGGGCCGCTCGCCACCGCCCTCACCGCCGCCCGCCGCTCCGCCGCCGCCCTGGTGAGCGGCCTTCATCGGCCCCTCCATCCACGCCTGAAAGTCCTGCTCCGAACGCCAGCGCGTATAGACCAGGTACTGGTCCGTACCCTCCACGGGACGCAGCAGCTCGAACCACTCGAACCCGTCCGAGCTCTCCACCGCCCCGGCCCGGGAGGCGAAGCGCCGCTCCAGAACTTCCCGCTGCTCGGCGGGAACCGTCAGTGCGTTGATCTTCACGATGCTCATGAGGGCCATCCTAGGTATCCCGCGGGAGATATCGTCGTGCGGGTAATGGAGCGCGGCAGCCAGGCGAAGTCAGGGTTGCGGTCAACAGGGCGGGAGGCCGGCGAGGCGTGGCTAACGCGGCGGAGCACAGTGGTGCGAACGGACATGCCGGAGTCATAGGCGATGACAGCAGGCTGGGGGCGGCACGCCTCCTCCTGTGGGCGCTGGCGGGCGCCCTCGCCGTCAGACAGGCCGCCGCCGTGCTGCGGGTGCCCCCCGGCGAGTGGCTGAGCGGTTTCCACCTTCCCGGCAGTCTGCCCGGTTCGGTCTACGACACCGGCCAGTTCTCCGGCACCCCCTTCGCCGGGCTGGTCCTCAAGCCACTGGTCGGCCTCGCCGCCCCGTCGCTGGAGGTCGCCTGGACCTGCGTGACGCTGCTGTGCGTCGCCGCCATCGGGCTCGTCGCCGCGCGCGGTCTGCCCGACCCGGTGCCACGGCGCACCGCGCTGCTCGCCGCGCCCGTGCTCACCGCCCTGATGATGGTCTCGATTCCCGTCCGCGAGGCCGCCGCTCCGGGCCGAACCGCCGTCCTGCCCCTCCTCCTGGTGCTGCTGGCCGTCTTCCGGGTGCCCGGCGACCGGCCCGCGGGCCTCCTCGTCGGCCTCGCCGCCGCGCTCCAGCCGGCCCTGCTGCTCTTCGCCCCGCTGCTGTGGCTCACCGGACGCCGCCCCGCCGCGCGCACCGCCGCCGTGACCTTCGCCGGAGTCACCGCGCTGGCCTGGGCGGCCATGCCGCGCGACTCCTGGACGTATTGGATCCAGCACCTGGCCGGTACGGGCCTCGGCGGCGCCCCCGACGGCCTCGCCAACCAGTCCGTGCACGGCGCGCTGCTGCGCATCGGCCTGACCGGACCGCTCGAAATCCTGCTCTACGCCGCCCTCGCGGGCGCCATCGTCTGGTTCGGCCTGCGCCGCGCGGTCCGCTACGCCCGCGACGGCCAGCTGCTCCTCGCCGTCGCCGTCACCGGTTGTGTGGCCGTCGCCGTGTCCCCGGCCGGCTGGCGCCACCAGCTGCTGTGGGTGCTGCTCGCCGTCGCCGGCAAGGTGGGCAGGCGTGCCGCCGACCGGCCCGTGTGGCCGGTGGCCGTGGTCCTCGCCATGACCCTGCCGAGCGCGGTGCTGCTGCCGAACCTGGCCGCACTGGCCCCCGTACGCGACAACGTGCTGCTGCTGACCGCGCTGGCGGCGGCCTGCGCGGTGCCGTTCCTGCCGCGCTCCTCGCCGTACTGGCGCGAGCCCGTACCGACCGCCTACGGACGGCCGGCGGCGGCCCGCTGGGCGCGCGTGCCGCTGCTGCCGTTCTGGCGGCGCGTGCTGTCCCGCCCGAACCTGCTGCTGGAACTCCTGCTGATACGGGTGGGCTACTCGCTCTACTCGCACATCCGGGCCGCCGCGCCCACCAGCCGCAGCCTCGCCGAGGGCAACGGCAGCCAGATCCACGGGATCGAGAAGGCGCTCGGCATCGACATCGAGCACGCCGTGAACCACGCCGTGGTGAATACGCCCTGGCTGGAGGCGTTCTTCAACTTCTACTACACCTCCTTCCACTTCGTGGTCCCGCTCTCGATCCTGGCGGTCCTGTACTGGCGGCGCCCGGGCGACTACCGCTGGGCCCGGGCCTCCTTGGGCCTGGCCACCGTCCTCGCCCTCGTCGGTTTCTGGCTCTACCCGCTCGCGCCGCCGCGCCTGATGCCCGGCCTCGACTTCATCGACACCGTGCACGGGCCGCAGGACCTGGCCAATCCCTCGTACGGGGCCATGACCGCGATCTCCAACCAGTACGCGGCGATGCCCTCGCTGCACTTCGGCTGGTCGCTGTGGTGCGGGATCGTGATCGTGGTGCTGGCGCCGAAGGGCTGGCAGAAGCTGCTCGGGGTGCTGCACCCGCTGATCACGGTGTGCGCGATCGTCGCCACCGCCAACCACTGGGTGCTGGACGCCGTGGGCGGCGCCGTCGTGGTGACCGCCGGCTTCGGGCTCGTGTACGTGCTGTCCGGGCCGCGGGGGCTGCAGCTGTCCCTGCCCGGGCAGCGCAAGGGTACGGAGGAGCCGTCGAGCGAGGAGGAACGGGAGCTGCGGGCCCCGGCACGTACCTCGTAGGCGGCCCGCCGGGGTAGGGGCGTCGGGTCGGGGCGCCGGTTCGGGGCGTCGTGCCGGCTCCCGCAGGCGCCACGCCCGACCCGGTGCCAGCATCGGCTCATGAGCGCAAAGCCGACGCAGCTCGCAGCCGCAGCCGCTGCCGTACCCGACCGGCGCGAGCGGATCCTGCTCGGCGGCGGGGCGCCGGCCGGGCCCGTCAACCGGCGCCGCGCGCGGCCGGCCGGGCGGCGGGCGGCCTGACCCGTGGGCGACTGGTACCAGCGTCAGATCGTCGAGCCCGGCAAGCAGCCGCTGCTCTGCCTGCTGCTGGGCTTCCTCGGCGCGTTCCTCTTCATCCGGATCAGCGTCCGGATGATCCGCGCGGAGGTCACCTGGTGGCCGAAGAACGTCACACCGGGCGGGCTGCACATCCACCACGTGGTCTTCGGCGTCATCCTCATGATCATCGGCGGGCTGGGACTGGCCTCCCCGACCGGGAACAGGCCCCCGTGGGCGGAGATCGATGCGGCCGTGTTCGGCATCGGGACGGCGCTGGTGCTCGACGAGTTCGCGCTGATCCTGCACCTGAAGGACGTCTACTGGTCCGAGGAGGGCCGGCTCTCGGTGGACGCGGTGGTGGTCGGCGCGGCGGCCTGCGGGCTGTTGCTGCTGGGGGCGTCGCCCTTCGGCGTGGACGACGCCTCGGAGGACGGTACGAGGGCCTCCGGCTGGACGTACCTGGTCGTGGTCGCGGTGAACGCCGGGTTCGCGCTCGTGACGCTGGCCAAGGGGAAGGTGTTCACCGGGCTGCTGGGGGTCCTCGTACCGTTCTTCGCGCTGGTCGGGGCGGTACGGCTGGCCCGGCCGGGGTCGCCGTGGGCGCGGGCGCGGTATCCGGCGGGGAGCCGGAAGGAGCGGAGGGCGCGGGTGCGGGAGGAGCGGGAGGGGTGGCAGAGGCGGGTGCGGCTGCGGGTGTACGACGCGATTGCGGGGCGGCCGTCCCAGCCGTAGCCCTGGCCGGGCCGTAGCCGTAGCCGTAGCCCTGGCCGGGCCTGGCCTGGCCGGGGGAGGCCGGGCTGGGGGAGGCCGAAGGGGCGCCGGGGCATACGCTGCGCCGGGGCATACGCTGCCCCGGCGCCCCTTCGGCTGGATCGCCGCTGTTTGCCAGGATCACTCCGTTCGGGCCGGGCCGCCACTCGAACGGGTGCAGCGCCGTTGCGGGGGGGGGGGGCCCCCCCCCCGACCGCCCCAAACCACGCCACGGCATCAGTCGCGCAAGACGCCGCCCAGGCGGGAAGCGGGGGCAAA
>NZ_JBSGXU010000075.1:0-36190 GCF_053610205.1 Streptomyces sp. NPDC054932
CCCCGAGGGGAGCGGCCGGGGCCTTTCGCGCACCCGCCGCCTACGCCTGCTCGCGCCAGCCGTTCGTGATGGGCAGCCGGCGGTCCTTGCCGAAGCCCTTCGCGGAGATCTTCGTGCCCGGCGGGTACTGGCGGCGCTTGTACTCCGCCGTGTCCACCATCCGCAGGGTCCGGGCCACCAGCTCCGGGTCGAAGCCGGCCGCGACGATCGCGTCCAGGCCCTGGTCGCGGTCCACGTACATCGCCAGGATTGCGTCGAGCACCGGGTAGTCCGGCAGCGAGTCCGTGTCCACCTGGCCCGGGCGCAGCTCGGCGCTCGGCGGCTTCACGATCGAGTTCTCCGGGATCGGCGGGATCTCGCCCCGCTCGGCGGCGGCCCGGTTGCGGTACTCCGCGAGCCGGAAGACGTCCGACTTGTAGACGTCCTTGATCGGGCCGTACGCGCCCACCGAGTCGCCGTACAGGGTGGAGTAGCCGACGGCCAGCTCCGACTTGTTGCCCGGGGCCAGCACGATGTGGCCCTCCTGGTTGGAGAGCGCCATCAGCAGGGTGCCGCGCAGCCGGGACTGCAGGTTCTCCTCGGCCAGGCCGGTCAGGCCCAGCGCGCCCATGTAGGCGTCGAACATGGGCTCGATGGAGACGGTCCGGAAGTTCAGCCCCGTCCGCTCGGCCAGATCGGCCGCGTCGCTCCGGGAGTGGTCCGAGGAGTACTTCGAGGGCATCGAGACGCCGTACACGTTCTGCGCGCCGATCGCGTCGCAGGCGACGGCGGCGACGAGCGCGGAGTCGATGCCGCCGGAGAGCCCGATCAGGACCGAGCGGAATCCGTTCTTCCTGACGTAGGCGCGCAGGCCCACGACCAGCGCGTCGTAGACCTCCTCGTCGTCGTCGAGCCGGTCGGCGTAGCCGCCGGTGACGACCGGATCGTACGGCTCCACGGGCTCCTCGGAGAGGATCACCCGCTCGATCCGCAGTCCGTCGTCCACCACGCCCACGGGCGCGTCGGTGCGCGCGGCCGGCAGGTCGAGGTCGACCAGGACGCAGCCCTCGGAGAACTGCGGGGCGCGGGCGACGACCTGCCCGTCGGCGCCGACCACGATGGAGTCGCCGTCGAAGACCAGCTCGTCCTGGCCGCCGATCATCGCCAGGTAGGCGAGGGTGCAGCCGGCCTCCTGGGCCCGCTTCTGGACCAGTTCGAGGCGCAGGTCGTCCTTGTTGCGCTCGTACGGGGAGGCGTTCACGGAGATCAGCAGCCCGGCCCCGGCGGAGCGGGTGGCGGGGACCCGGCCGCCCTCCTGCCAGAGGTCCTCGCAGATGGCCAGGGCCACGTCGACCCCGCCCACCCGGATCACCGGCTGGGTGTCGCCCGGCACGAAGTACCGGAACTCGTCGAACACGCCGTAGTTGGGGAGGTGGTGCTTGGCGAAGCGCAGGACGACCTGCCCGCGGTGCAGCACGGCGGCCGCGTTCTCGGGGGAGCCGGCCGGGCGGCCCAGCCGGGGCGCGGCCTGCTCGGTGCGGTCGAGGTAGCCGACGATGACGGGCAGCTCGCCGAGGCCCTCGGCAGCCAGCCGCTGCGCGAGCTCGCGCAGCGCCGTACGGGAGGCCTCCACGAAGGAGCCGCGCAGGGCCAGGTCCTCGACGGGGTACCCGGTCAGCATCATCTCCGGGAAGGCCACCAGGTGGGCGCCCTGCTCGGCGGAGTGCCGGGTCCAGTGGACGACCGAGTCGGCGTTGGCGGCGATGTCGCCGACGTGCGAGTCGATCTGATTCAGAGCGAGTCGAAGTTGAGGCACGGGCCCAGTGTAATCGTCTTTCTGACGCGATGTCCTGGGCCCCGCTCGTTTCCGGCGTTGTGACGTTCCGTCAGCCGATGGGGCCGGCGTACTTCACGTCGTCGAGCATGGTCCCGGCGGAGATGTCCGCGGTGATGCTCCCGGTGCCCTCGGGGACCTCGAAGGCCACGACGCCGCTGGCGGATTCGCCCGGCAGGATGGAGCCCCGGATCATCTTGGGCACGTTGCCGGTGGAGTCGAAGACCGTGGCGGCGGTCATGCCGTGGTCGTCGCGGACGTTGGGCATGGCGTAAATCACCTCGTGCGGCGCGGTCGAGCCGTTGGTGATGGTGACGGTGATCTGGATCGCGTTCTTGATCCGCTCGCGGGCGACGATGCCCTTCGGCTCGTACTTCGTCGGGGCCGAGAGGCTCACCTTGATGCCGTTCGGGTGGGTGAAGGTCTCGCCGAACGGCAGCGCGCTGGTCAGGCCGGGGACCTGGGACGGCGACGGGGACGGCTCACCGGTGGGGAAGCGCCGGTCCAGCTCCCGCTCCTCCTCCTCGATCTGCTGGTCGATGCGGTTGCCGACCCTGTCGACGAACACGGCGGTGAGGAAGAAGCCGCCGACCGAGGCGAACAGGCCGAGCACGGCGAGAACGGTGCCGACGATGGCCATCGACTTGTTGGGGGCGCCCTTGTTGGCGCGGGCGATGCCGCCGATGCCGAGGCCCACACCGACCGCGGCGATCACGGCGCCGATCCAGAAGATCAGGGGGATGACGCCGAGGAGGATGCCGAAGCCGCCGGTGATGAGGGAGGCGATGGCCAGGCCGTTGCCGGTCGGGGCGGCCTGCGGGTGCGCGGCGTACGGGGCTCCGGCGAAGCCGGGGGCGGGCTCGCTCCACACGTTGCCGGGGGCCTCGGGGCCCCCGGGGGTGCCGGGCGCCGGGGCTGCGGTCGGGGTGCCGAAGTCGGGGGCCGCGGGGGCGGGTGCGGGCGTGGCGGTGCCCGGAGCGGCGAACGCGGAGGGGGCGGGCGTGGGCGTGGTGCCGGGAGGGGCGAACGCGGAGGACACGGGGGCCGGCTCCGGGGCGGTCTCCGCGGGTGCCTGCGGTGCCTGCGCCGCCTCGGGGGCCGGGGACGCTGCCGGGCTCTCGGCGGTCTCGGGGGTCGCCGGGGCGGTCGGGGCTTTCTCCAGCGAGAGCGGCTGCGCGGGCGCCGGTATGGAGTCCGTCCCGGGCGTCGGGGTGCCGGCAGGCTCGGTCGGCCGACCGGAGGGGGTGCTGGGCGGGTTCGGCGGGGTGCTCATACCGGCGGGATCGTCCTTTTGTCGCGGCAGTCTTGATCACCGCAAGAGTGCCATGCCCGCTCCGGGAACCCCTCCGAATTCCCGCCCGGCCCCCGAGCCCCCGGCCACGGCCGGGCGGTCGTGACCTACAGCTGGTAGCCGAGCACCGTCATCATCCCGGACTCCGAGTGGTAGACGTTGTGGCAGTGCATCATCCACAGCCCGGGGTTGTCCGCGTCGAAGTCCACCGTCAGCCTGCGGCCCGGCAGGAGGATCGCGGTGTCCTTGCGCGCCCCGCCCGCCTCCCCGGCCAGGGCGAAGGTGTGCCCGTGCAGGTGGACCGGGTGCCACATCGGCGTCGAGTTGGCGAACACCAGCCGGACCCGCTCGCCCGCCTTCACCGGGTGCCGCTGGTCGGGCGTGTACGGCTTGCCGTCGAAGGCCCAGTTGTACCGGGTCATGGAGCCGGTCAGGCGGATCTGCACCGTACGGTCCGGCTCGCGCGGGGCGAGCGCGGCCGATGCGGCGGGCTTGAGGACGTCCGCCATCAGCGGCGGGGCGTCCAGCTCGGCGGGCCGGGTCGCGGCCGTGGGCGCCGTCCCCGACCCGGTGCGCAGCACCGCGAGCGCCGACCCCTCCTTGCCCTCGGGCAGTGCGGTGAGCGGGAACACCCCGTCCTTGGCGGTGACCAGGACGTCGTACCGCTCGCCCATGCCCAGCAGCAGTGAGCCCGCCTTCGTCTGCTCCACCGGGTAGCCGTCGGTGTGGGTGACCGTCAGTTCGTGGCCGCCGAGGGCGATCCGGAAGGCGGTGTCCCCGCCCGCGTTGATGATGCGCAGCCGGATCCGGTCCCCGGGGCGGGCGGTGAGGACCGACGGGTCGGCCGGCACCCGGCCGTTGATCAGGTAGTGCGCGTAGACCACGTCGCCCGCGTCCCCGCCGAGGTAGTCGCTGTGGCCGCCCATGGCGACGTAGGAGCGCTTCCCGCTGCTGCTGGGGGAGGGGGAGGCCGCGGGCGTCCGGCCGTGGGCCGCGTGGGCGCCGCCCTCGCCGCTCATGCCCTTGCGGAGCTCGGAGAGGACGGCGTCCGGGGTGGCGCCGTCCACGCCGTCGATCCAGTCGTCCAGGACCACCACCCACTCCTTGTCGTAGGAGAGGGGCTCCTTCGGGTCCTCGATCACGAGCGGGGCGTACAGGCCGCGGTCCTGCTGGACCCCGGTGTGCGGGTGGATCCAGTACGTGCCCGGGTTCGGGACGGCGAACCTGTACGGGAAGGAACCGCCCGGCGCGATGTCCCGCTGGGTCAGCCCCGGGACGCCGTCCATGTCGTTGCGCAGCGCGAGGCCGTGCCAGTGCACGGAAGTGGCCTCGGGGAGGTTGTTGGCCAGGGTGAGGGCGAGGGTGCCGCCCGCGGTGGCCCGGATCTCCTGGCCGGGCAGCCTGTCCCCGTACGCCCAGGAGCGGACGGTGACCCCGCCGCCGAGGTCGAGAGGGGTGGCGGTGGCGGTCGCCTTGACCTCGGTGAGGGGGCCGGTGGCCTTGCGGGCGGCCTCCGCGGCCTGCACCTCGGGCCCGGCCGGGTCCACGTACCCCTCGGGCACGTCGGCGGTGGAGCCGCCGTGGTTCATCGAGCCGTGGCCCGTGCCGGCGGAGCCGGAGGATCCGGAGCAGGCGGCGAGCAGCCCCGAGCCGAGGACGGCCGCGGAGCCGCCGAGCACGGAGCGACGGGTGGGAAGAGAGCGCATGGGAGCACCTCGTGGGTGTGGTGGTACGGATGCATGGGCACGGTTCGGCGCCGCCCCGCGGGCATGCGCGGGCATGCGAGGGCGACGGCCGGGCCGTGGCCTTCGGGTCGGGTCGGGCCCGTCCGGAGCAGGACACGGCCGTGGCCGGGCCTATATCCGCAGAACCGCCAGCCGGGTGAGGAGCTCACGGGGGGAGGGCGGGTCCGGGCCACCGCCGAACCGGCCCGGTATGCGGGCCGCGCCCCCGAGCGGCGCGGCACCGCGGGATCCGGCCCGGCCGGTGCCGATGAGCACCACGACGAGCCCCGCGAGGACGGCGAGGCAGACCGACATGGGGTCCATACCGGTGGTGGGCACCGCGTGACCCCAGGAGGAGGCCGCCGCAGCGGACGGCTCCCCGGCGGCCCGGACCGGAGTGTGGCGAGTGCCACCGTGACCGGCCGCGACCGACTGCTCCGCCGAGGCAACGGAGTGGGCCGGGGACACGTCCTCCATGGCATGGGAATCAGCCGGATGGCCCAGGGTGTGCATCGTGACGATGCCCAGCAACAGCGCGGCGAGCAGCAGCAACCGGGCCCCGGGGGCGGCTCGCTGAGCTCTGCGCGTCATGACGGGAACCCTACCCGGGGTGGGTATCCGATCGGAGGACCGACCCCGGTACTGCCTAGGATTAGTCACACTATGTCCCCACACGGACTCTCTCCGCGGACCGCCTGGCCGGTCGCCGTCCTGATCGGTCTCGCCGCGGCCGCCTACACCGCGTGGGTGCTCGAAGTCGTCCTGTCCACGGGCCTCAATCCCATCCGGACGTACGTCAGCGAACTCGCCGCCCAGGACCAGCCCCTCGGCGGCCTCTTCCGGGCCACCGACTTCACCGCCGGGCTGCTCGCCTTCTCCGGAGGGCTGCTGGCACTGTTCCGGCTGCTGAAGTACGCGGAGTCCCGCCGCCTCTGGGCGGTCATAGGCTGGGCGGGGGTCACCCTCTTCGGCGCGGCCACCGCCGCCGACGCCTGGCTGCCGCTGAGCTGCACCCCCACGGTGGACCCCGAATGCGCCGCGCGGGAGACCGCCGGACTGGTCCCCGCCACCCACCAGGCCCACGCCATCAGCAGCAGCCTCGCCATGACCGGAGCCCTCGTCGGCCTGGTGGCCCTGACGGTCGCCGCCCGCCGCTACGGCTGGTTCGCCCCGCTCGCCCGCTACGGGCCCGCGATCGTCGCCCTCGAACTGCTCGCCACCGTCTGGACCCTGACCGCCATAGCCATGTTCACCGCCGGGCGCGGGACCTGGGCCCTCGGCGCCGGGCAGCGGCTCCAGGTGCTGCTCGTGGCGATCTGGCTGGGCCTGCTCGCCCACTCCGTCCACAAGGAGGGCCGTACGTGAGCGGCACCGGCCGGTTCGTCCGCGTGGACGGGGTCCCTCTGCACGTCGTCGTCGAGGGCCGGGGCCCGGTGTGCGTGCTCAGTGCCGGGCTCGCCATGGCCTGGTTCGACTGGGACCCGGTCGTCCGGCCGCTCGTCGCCGCGGGCCGTACCGTCGTCCGCTTCGACCGCCCCGGACACGGCCTCAGCGGCCCGGCCACCGAGCCGCCGACCACTGCCGGGGAGGCCCACCGGATCGCCGGCCTGCTGGACGCACTGGGGTCCGCGGGCGAGACCCGCGGCGGAACCACCGGCCCCGTCACCGTCGTCGGGCACTCCATCGCCGGCTTCCACGCCGAAGCCTTCGCACGCCTGTACCCCGGGCGCACCGCCGCCCTCGTCCTGGTCGACGGCAGCGTCGAGCACGACCCCCGTACGCTCCTGCCCGCCGCGCTGCGCACCGGCGCCGCCCGGGCCCTCGGCCGGGCCGTGACCGCCGCCGGACTGCCGGCCGCGCTGGGACCACTGGCCCGGCGCGCCACCGTACGGGCCTCCCGCACCGGCGGCTCCGACCCGGCCGCACCGGACCTCGTACGCCGCTGCTACCGCACCGGCCGGGTCTGGCGCGGCGCCCTGCTGGAGAACTCCCGCTACCCGGACATGGCCGCCGAACTGCAGGCCCTGCGCGGGACGCACCCGCTGACCGCGCCCGCCACCGTCCTCGCCGGCCACGACGGCTCGGCCGGCCGCGCCGCCCTGCACTGGCTCTCCCGCCAGGCCGACCTCGCCGACCTGCTCGGCGCCCGCTTCGAGGTCGCCGAGCCCGCGGGACACCTGATCATGCTGGACCGCCCGGACCAGGTGGCCCGGGCGGTCCTGGAAACGTCCGAGCGGGGTCAGGCCCGCGCGTAGACCTTCTCCACGAAGGTCGCCATCTGGTCGTCGGAGAGGTGCTGGGCGAGGTCGGCCTCGCTGATCATGCCCACCAGCTTCTTGTTCCGGATCACGGGCAGCCGGCGGATCTGGTGGCTCTGCATCTCCTCCAGCACCTCGCCGACGTCCGCGCCCGCGTCGATCCAGCGCGGGGTGCCCTGAGCCATGTCACCGCACGTGACCTTCGCCGGGTCGTGGCCCTTGGCCACACAGTTCACGACGATGTCGCGGTCGGTGATGATGCCGCACAGCCGCTCCTCGGCGTCGCTGATGGGCAGGGCGCCCACATTGAGCCGGGCCATGAGCTGGGCGGCCCGGTCGAGGGTCTCGGTGGCGGGGATCCACTGGGCCCCGGGGTGCATGATGTCTGCGGCGGTCGTCATCACTGAACCTCCTGAGCACGCCGTTCTCCGCCGGGCGCGGACGCGTCCGGCGCGGCGTCCCCACAACGGCGGAGCACACGCCCGTACGGGTGAGAGGGCGCCTCTCACCACGGTACGGGCGTGTCCCGTCAGCCGCGCGGCGCGGCCCCGCGCTGCGCCAGCATGTCCGCCATCAGCGTGAGCTCCGAGCGCTGCGCGTTGACCATGCCCTGCGCCAGCGCCCGCTCGACCGGGGTCTCGCACTGCTGCGCACAGCCCTCGGCCATCGTGACGCCGCCCTTGTGGTGGTCGGTCATCAGCTGGAGGAAGAGCACCTCCGCGTCCCGGCCCGAGGCGGCGCCCAGCTGCACCATCTCCTCCTTGGTGGCCATGCCCGGCATCAGCGCGCCGGGCTTGGCGGCGCCGTGCCCCGCATGCCCGCCGTGGCCGTCCGAGGCCCCCATCCAGGACATCGGCCGCTCGTCGGCCACCACCTTGGGCAGCCCCCACAGGTCCAGCCAGCCGAGCATCATGCCCCGCTGGTTGGCCTGGGTGTTGGCGATGTCGTAGGCGAGGGTGCGTACCGCCTCGTCCTGGGTGCGGTCCCGTACGACGAAGGACATCTCCACCGCCTGCTGGTGGTGCACCGACATGTCCCGGGCGAAGCCCGCGTCCGGAGAACGGAGCCCCGGAGTGCGGGGCGCCGTACGGTCCGGTGCGGCGGAACCGGCGGAACCGCCGCCGTTCGCGGCGGCGACCGTGGCCGCCGCCGCGAACAGCAGGGCCAGCAGGACGGCCGTGCCCGCGACCCAGTACGTACGGGGGACGGGGCGCTCGGGGCGCTCGGGGGGGACCGGGCCGCTCACTTGCCGGCCAGTCCGCTCGTGCAGGCCGCGCCCGGCTCCGGGGTCTGCTCGCCCTGCACGTACTTGGTGAAGAACTGCGCCACCCGCGGGTCGTCCGCGCTGTCCACGGTCAGCTGCTTGCCCCACGCGCTGAGCATGATCGAGCCGGTCTGCTCCTTGATCGGGCTCATCAGCGTGTACGGGGTCTTGCCGACGGTCGCGGCGAGCTTGTCCACGTCGGCCCTGGGGGCCTTCTCGTTGTACGTCACCCAGACCGCGCCGTGCTCCAGGGAGTGCACGGCGTTCACCTCCGGCACCGGGCTCTTGTAGACGTCGCCGTTGCAGTTCATCCAGCGGGGGTGGTGGTCACCGCCGACCGGGGGGTTCATCTCGTACTTCACCGGGGTCTCGACGTGATTGCGGCCGAGCTTCTTCGCCTCCCAGAGCTGCTCGCCCTCGACGGGCTGCTTGCGGATCTCCTCGGCCTCCTTGCGGAGCTTCTCCGCGGCCGCCAGCTTGCGCTCCTCGGCCTGCTTCTGGTCGATCAGCACCCAGGTGCCGAAGCCGACGAGGCCGACGACGACGGCCGACGCGGCCGTGATCGCGATGGCCTTGTTGCGCCGCTCCCGGATCCTGTCGGCGCGGCGCATCTCGGCTATGCGCGCCTGGCGGGAGTTCGGGTCGGTGTTCTGGTTGGTCCTGCCGGACTTGCTGGCCATGTGCCCTGGTTCCTTCTGCTGAGGGGGGTGGATGAACGCGAAACCAAACCGGACCTGTCAGGTCCGCAGCACCTGGAGGGCATGCAGGTCGGGGGCGCGCGCCAGCGGCCCGGGCGGCCGGATCCGCCCCGGCCCGCTCGTGGGCGCGGAGGGCGGCAGCCCGCCGCCCACGACGGTCACGGCGGGCGGTGGAACGGGCAGCACACCCGGGGTGACGTGCGCGAGGGACGAGCAGCCGGGCAGGTGGTACGGGGACACGCAGACGGCGTGCGCCGGACCGTGCGCCTGCACGGCCCGCACCCCCGCCGACGCCCCCGGCGCCCTGGCCTGCACCCCCGGCTTCGCCCCTGCCTGTGCCCCTGGCTGCACCCGTGCCTGCGCCCCTGCCGAGACGTGCGACTCGCCCGAGCGCACGCACAGGAGCAGCGCGCCGGCCAGCATCCCGAAGACCGTCAGCAGGACGGCACGCCGAAGCCCGGGACGTCCGCGACGCCCCGGCTGCGTGTACTGCCGGCCCCCCATGGGCGCAGATGGTAATGCTCATGACCGGCCCCAGGTCAGTGCGGGGGTGCCGCGAGCTTTCCCGGGTGCGTAATGTGGCGGAAACCACCGCTGGCGATACTGAGCGCGCCCGACTGTGCCCCGACCGTCGAGGCGGTGGTGCACAGGCCGTCTGAACTGCGAGGATGAAGGCATGGACAAGCAGCAGGAATTCGTCCTCCGGACGCTTGAGGAGCGCGACATCCGCTTCGTGCGCCTGTGGTTCACCGACGTACTGGGCTTCCTCAAGTCCGTCGCGGTCGCGCCCGCGGAGCTGGAGCAGGCCTTCGACGAGGGCATCGGTTTCGACGGCTCCGCGATCGAGGGCTTCGCGCGGGTCTACGAGTCCGACATGATCGCCAAGCCGGACCCGAGCACGTTCCAGATACTGCCGTGGCGCGCCGAGGCCCCCGGGACCGCCCGAATGTTCTGCGACATCCTGATGCCGGACGGCTCGCCGTCCTTCGCGGACCCGCGCTACGTCCTCAAGCGCATCCTGGCCAAGACCTCCGACCTGGGCTTCACCTTCTACACCCACCCGGAGATCGAGTTCTTCCTGCTGAAGGACAAGCCGCTGGACGGGACCCGCCCGGTCCCCGCCGACAACTCCGGCTACTTCGACCACACTCCGCAGAACGTGGGCATGGACTTCCGCCGCCAGGCGATCACCATGCTCGAATCGATGGGCATCTCGGTGGAGTTCAGCCACCACGAGGGCGCCCCCGGCCAGCAGGAGATCGACCTCCGCTACGCCGACGCGCTCTCCACGGCCGACAACATCATGACCTTCCGCCTCGTCATGAAGCAGGTCGCGCTGGAGCAGGGCGTCCAGGCCACCTTCATGCCGAAGCCGTTCTCGGAGTACCCCGGCTCGGGCATGCACACCCACCTCTCCCTCTTCGAGGGCGACCGCAACGCCTTCTACGAGTCGGGCGCCGAGTACCAGCTCTCCAAGGTCGGCCGCTCCTTCATCGCGGGCCTCCTGCGCCACGCCGCCGAAACGGCAGCGGTGACCAACCAGTGGGTCAACTCCTACAAGCGCATCTGGGGCGGCTCCTCCCGCAGCGCCGGCGCGGGCGGCGAAGCCCCCTCGTACATCTGCTGGGGCCACAACAACCGCTCGGCCCTGATCCGCGTCCCGATGTACAAGCCGGGCAAGACGGGCTCCTCCCGCGTCGAGGTCCGCTCGATCGACTCGGGCGCCAACCCGTACCTCACGTACGCCGTCCTCCTCGCGGCGGGCCTCAAGGGCATCGAGGAGGGCTACGAACTCCCGGCGGGCGCCGACGACGACGTGTGGGCCCTCTCCGACGCCGAACGCCGCGCGATGGGCATCGAACCCCTCCCGCAGAACCTCGGCGAGGCCATCGCCCTGATGGAACGCAGCGAACTGGTCGCCGAAACCCTCGGCGAGCACGTCTTCGACTTCTTCCTGCGCAACAAGAAGCAGGAGTGGGAGGAATACCGCTCGGAGGTCACCGCCTTCGAACTCCGCAAGAACCTCCCGGTGCTGTAACGCCAGGTCAGCCCCCTTGCGGGCCAAGCACAACACTCCGGGCCGGTGGTCGATGACCACCGGCCCGAAGTCGTTCACTGGGCCGTCTGTGGGCCGTCCGACGCGGAACCCGATGCCTTGTAGACCCCGTCCACGGCCTTCTGGGTCCGCCCCTCGCTGCTCGGCATGAGATGCGTGCAGGTCCCACGCGTGAAGCCGGGGTCAGCGTGCCCCAGGTACGCGCTGAGGGCCTGGGCCTTGATGTTCTCGTCGGCGTCCGACAGCACCGAGAGTGGGTGCCTCAGAGTGTGCATCCCGCTCACACGCGGACCGTCGCACAGCTGCTCTGGGGCTTTCAGCAGATGGGGCACGAGCCGCGACTGTGCTCCGTTGGGATCGGCCTGGGCAGCTATGACTGGGCGCCACGAGCGGCATGAATTGCGAGCGGATGCCCAGCGAGCGAGCCCGAGGTTTACCGGGACCGCACTCTGGAGCCAGCCCTCTGTCGTGCTTGTCGAGCCCACGGTCGGTAACAGGGGGAGAACGTCCGCTCCACCCATGAGCCCTGACGGCATGGACTCGATCGGAGATGCCCGCTTCGCACTCCAGATGCTGGTTGGCGCCCATCAGTGCCTGCTGGTCTATCCGCAGTACGGGAGATGGATGCTGCGGAAACCGGCCGCACGGTCGAACCCTATCCGGAGGTGCTGACAGAACCACTTCGGCATGAAAAGGGTGACTCGGTATATGAGATGGCACCTAGCCCGTAAATTCGAAGCTTCGTGGCCATTGAGACCATCCAGACGATGTAACCCCATTTCGGGAAGTCCCCTGGAAGACGGAATCGCCGGCGGTGATCACGATGGTTACTGTCCCGCCTTCTTTGAATGAGATTTTTCCTGCATGGACTCCAGCCGTGCAAATCGATGAGTCGTCGGTGTATTTGTTGGTTCCCCAGACACTTGCCGCTTCACCTGCGCCAGGACACTTGAAAGTGAATCGCTTCCCAATCTGATCACTGTAGTCGCTGGCGGTCTGAGGCCAGGATATTACAGGAATGTTTGACTGAGGCTTAGGGTTATTTGTTTGAACCTCGAAGCTCCAGTTCCAGTGATCTTTCCAGTCTTGGGACACTGCCCCGTTCCTCGCGCTGCCGATGTACCCCGTTCGGCCTTCGCGAAGCGTGATGGTTACCTTCCCGCCCTCTGTAGAGGTAATGGCACCGGCATGGACCGCCGCATAACAGATGGACGAATCGTCTGTGTAAATGTCGGTCCCATAGAGTGAACTTGGTGAGCCAGATGGCGGGCATTGAAAGGTCAACTTCTCTCCGCGAGCGCGCCCCCTGAAATTGGTCGCGTCGGCAGACCAAGTGATTTGCTCGCCGATTCCTTCGGTGTTCGCAGTAGTTGGAGGCTTGGCTGGAGTGTTTGAGGTGTCATTCTCTCCTGACTGTCCCCCGGATGCTAGTACACCGACCACCAGGAGGAATGTCACGGAAAGTGCGAGGATAATCCAATTCCTCTTTGTGTGGGAGATTTCTGCACCCTGTTGATGTGGTCCATTTTCAGGTGCGCTGGAACTCGGAAGAGAGCCCTCTGGATAGAGGTCGGGGTCGTATGCTCGCTGGTAATGGCGGCTGTACCAATGCGGTCCAGCTGGCTGCGGCTCGAAGCCATTCCTGATGATCTCTTCATCCATTAGTTGCAACTGCTGCAAGGCGTCTTTAAGGTCTGCAGGAGAGAGATCTTCGATCGGATGAGCATCCATCTTAAGGAAATTTGCGGCCATAGCCTCGTAGCTGCCAGCAGGGGAACTAACGCGAGCTACGAGTTTGCATTCCCAAATCCCGCCTGGTGTTCCTCCGAAGAGCTGCGATATCAGCGTTGCGCCATTCCGCATTCCTTCGACGCGGGCTTCTATGTCTAGGTACTCCATTTTCTGCTCGGGGGGCAGGGTGTTAGATATTTGGATGCCGCACCCTTGACAGAATTGAGCACGAGAAGATATTTGGGCTCCGCATTGAATGCAGTACATGGGAATGCCTCCAAATGTTGGTGGTGGCAGTTCCGATGCTGTTTCTGCTAACTATACGGCGAGCATCGCAGTCTCGCGCTTTCGTGTCGCGGGTGTTCGATGCCTAATATAAGGTGAGGAGTGAGTCCAGCCTGGGATCGCGGGGATTTCTTAGGGTCCCGCTCGTCAAGCTTCACCGAGGGCTGCTCGAAGTGGAAGCTATCACCGATGCCAAGAAAGACCGGGCCAGCGCAAACGCTACGGCGTCCGCTAGACGGGTGTTCAGGCTGGCGGATAGGAAGGAGCGCCACCCCAACTGCGGAGCATTCGTGGACAAGCGAGATCTCTGTCGGACCGTAGTCAGGCTCTGAGCTGCTGGAACGCGTGCAGGGCGAAGGGCCTCTGCAGTCGAGGTCGGGACAGGCCTGGGTCGCCTCTGGGAGGCCGGAAGGTGGCACGCGGCCATGGTGATGACTGATGACAGCTTCTCAGATGCTGGTTGGGCAGGGGGCTGTAGAGCATCCACTCGGCGGGCTGAGACGGACGTGACTTCTTGTGCAACGCGAAGCAGGAGTGGGGAGTGGGAGGAGTACCAATTGGAGGTCACACCCTTAGACCTCCGCAGGAGCCTCCCGGTGTTCTAACCGCTGGGGGCCGCGCATAACCCTCCGGCCCGGTGTTCACCGGCCACCCGCCCGAAGCCGTCTCATTGCGCCCGGGCCGGCACCGCCTAGCATGTGGCTGCCGCTGGGGCGTGATGGGACGGCGCTGGGGTGCCGGGTGTGGGGGAAGTGCGTGAGCAGGAGCAGGGGCGGACTGGTGTGGGCGGCGGTTGCGGGAGTCGCCGTGCTCGCGGGGGTCCTCGGCGTCGGTGGGGCCGTGCTGGCTCCGGCCGAGGAGGACGGTCTCGACGGGTGGGTCCGGGAGCCCGCGGGTGCGGAGATTCCGGCCCGCGCCGGGGGAGATCCCTCGCGCGGCACGGTCGCGGCGGAGCTCGCCGCCGCAGCCACCGCCGCCGGGCTCACCCCGGGCGCCCCGTGGCCCGCGGAGGAGGGGGAGCTCGCCGACTGCATCGCGGACTGGGTGGGCGACGGCCCCGCCGACGACGGCCGGCTGGCCGCCCTGGAAACCGCCCTGGAGGAACGCGGCTGGCAGGTCACGGCCCGCCAGGGCGGGCCCGCGCCGACAGTGGCGCTGAAGAGCGGCTCCTGGCGCCTGCGGTTCACCAACGGCGGCCTCCTCGACACCCTTTCACTGGTCGCCACCCGCTCCGGCCGCACCTGCGACGAGGCCTTCCGCCGCGCCGAAGCGACCCGCGGCCCGCGGGGGTAGGTCCCGGTCGGGCGTCAGCGGACCGCGCGGTGCCAGGTGGGGCGGGTCGGGGTGGTGGGGGTGGTGGTCGTGTGGAGTTCGGCGTCCAGGCCCAGGACCGCCGTCGTGGTGGTGCCCGAGGGTTCGAGGACGGCCGACGGGGCGCCCGCGAAGAGCATGCGGGATTCGGCCCAGGCCGGGGGGCCGCCGAGACCCGTGGTGCTGATGGTGCCGCTGTCCGCGCGGCCCACCATGAGGCGGCCCGCCGCGCCGACCGCGCCGTAGCCGGCGCGCCCGCCCGCCTCCGTGACGCTGGAGACCTGCGGCCGGACCGCGGGGCCCGCCGTGACCAGGGCCGTGCGGACGACCCCCGAGTCCGGGCGGCGGAAGAAGAGGCGGACGCCCGTGCCGTCCGGGGAGGCCGAGAGGGGGACCGTGGTGGCGGGCAGGCCCGTCGGTGCGGGGCCGAGCAGCGGGGTGTCCGGGGTGCGCTGGGTCCAGGCCAGGACGGACGTGGTGGTGGTCGCGTACACGTGGCGGCGCCCGGCCGCGTCGATCGCCGTCACCGGGTCGCTCTGCAGGTCCTCGCCGCCGAGGCGCTCCCACGGGGAGAAGCCGCCGTCCGGCTCCTGGGTGCTCGCCCGCAGCGTGCGGCGCGAGTCGCGGAGGTAGACGGTGAGGCGGCCCCGCGCGTCCACGGCCACCGCGGGGGCGCTGATCGCCGAGGTGCCCTCGTCGTCCGTCCGTTCCGGGGTGCCGAGCGACTGCCACGGGCCGAACGGGCCGTCGGGCGCGGCCTGGACGGCGTACACGACCTCGCGCCGGTAGTCCGTGGGTGCGGCGCCGAAGGTGGTGCGGGTGGCGAGGACGCCGATGCGGCCGCCGGGGAGGCGGGCGGCGGTGGCCCCCGGGTCGATGCCCGTGCCCGGGATGAGGACCGGGCCCGCCCATTCGCCGCCGGGGCTGCGCGTCCAGTACGCGGTCTGGCCGTCCAGCGTGGCGAAGGCCCACAGGCGGCCCGGTGTTCCCTCCGTCATCCAGGAGGTGTTGTCGGCGCGGGTGTAGCGCAGCGACTGGGCCCAGTTGCGCCCCGTCGGGTTGCCCGCGACCTTGCGGTCGCCGCAGCCGGACGGGCTGCCGCAGTAGTCCTGGTGGTCCTGCCAGGCGTAGGTCTTCAGGAAGCCGGTCTTGGTCTCGGCCGTCTGCGGGTCCAGCGAGTGCGGGAGGGTGCTGTTGTGGTAGCCGAGGTAGCTCTGGACCGCGAAGTGCGGGCGGTTCTGGACCCGGTCGGCGTAGGCGGCGGTGGCGGCCTGCACGAAGCGGGCGCCGTACATGTGGTCCTGGTGGTCGGTGTACCGGCCGGTCCCGTTCTCGCCGTACCGGTTCGGCGTCGGGTCCTGCATCCGTATCGTCGTCGGCCGGTAGCGCTCCAGGACCCCGGCTATCGTCTGGACGAGCTGGTCCTTCGTGTACGTGAACGGCTGCTTGACCGGTGTGCCGGAGGTCAGCTGGGCGTCCAGCGCGGGTATCCGGCCGTTCCAGAGTCCGCGCAGGCTCTCGGGGGTGTCCGCGCCCGTGGTGCGGGCCTCCCGCAGCATCAGCCACACCAGGTTGACCTGCGGCTTCGCTATGAGCACGTCGATTTCGGCCCGGCCGCCGCCGGCGGTGGTCATGACCGAACGCTTCCACGCGCTCGTGCGGTCACCGGTGGCCATCTGGGCGTACGCGGAGCGGATGCCGTTCTGCCGGGCCTCCGCGTAGTGGGCGCGGTCGGCGGGCTGTTCGGGGTCCGTGGCGGCGCCGCCACGGGCCTCGTTGCGGCCGTCGGACTCGCCGGAGGTGAGGTACGCGGTGGTGACCTGGGTGCCGGACAGCAGGGAGCGGCTGAGGTCCGGGTTCATGAAGAACAGGTCGTCGTCCGGGTGGGCGACGACCTGGACCACCGACCCGGCGGTGACGCTCGCGGGGAGGGCGGCGGCCCGGTTCTTCTCCTGGGTGGCTTCGGCAGAGGTCTGCTGGCCGGTGGCCACGGAGAGAACACCGGTGGCGCCGGCTGTCAGCACGGTGAGCAGGGCCGCGAAGCGGCGACGGGTCACGGGCATCGGGTCACGCCTCGGGTTCGTTCTGGGCGGCAAAAGCGCTGAGCAGTCAGAGAGAGGCGAAATCTGCGCACTTGGTTCACCGGTCCGGCCGATGACTCCCGCATTTCACAAACAAAATGTGGATGCGGTCCGTCCGGTCGCCCGGGCAACCAGCCCTTCGGAAAGGCCGGTTCTAGGAACCCGGTGTCGAGCCCGGCGCCAGACCACCCGTGTTGCGCGGACCCACCGGCTGCCACGGCGCCAGGTGTGCGTTCGGGGAGTCGGCCGAAGAGGTCACGTACAGCCGCGCGTCGAGCCCCACCACCGCCAGGCTGACCAGGTTCCGGCCCGTCATCGTGGAGGAGGGCCCACCCACGAACATCAGCGGGGACCGCTCCCACGGCCGCCCCGACCCGGCCTCCGAGCCCAGTTGGCCGCCCGCCGTGCGGCCCGCCAGGATGTGCCCGCTCGCGGTGACCGAGCCGAAGCCCTGGAGGCCGCCGAGGTCGGTCATCCCGCTCACCTTCAGCCCGCCCTCACCCGTGATCAGGGCGGTACGGACGTTGCCCGAGCCGGGCTTGCGGAACCACAGCCGTACGCCGCCCTCGCGGCCCTGCGCCGTCAGCGGGAGCGTGGTGTCCGGCAGCCCGGTGGCCGTGGCCCGGTCCAGCGGGGCGCCCGGCTTCGGCTGCACCCACCCCACCACCGACTTGGAGGTGGCGGCAAGCACCATGCGCCGCCCGGCGCCGTCCGTCGCGGTGACCGGGGAGCCCTGCAGGTCGGCGCCGCCGTACTTCTCCCACGCGCTCCAACCGCCGTCCGCGTGCTGCACCCGGCCGCGCAGGGTGTACGCGCCGTCGCGGACGTACACCGCCAACTGCCCGGTGCCGTCGACCGACACGGCCGGCGCGCTGATGTCGGAGGTCCACGTCTCGTCCGCCGTCTCGGGGGTGCCGAGCGACTGCCACGGCGTGAACTCCTCGGCCCCCGGGCGCGTCTGGACCACGTACCCGACCTCGCGCCGGTAGTCGGCGGGCTTCGCGCCGAAGGAGGTACGGGTACCGAAGGCGGCTATCCGGCCGTCCGGCAGGGTCACGGTGCTCACGCCCGGGTCCATGCCGGTGCCGGGGAGCAGGTCCGGGCCCTTCCACCGGCCGACGAGACCGGGCCGGTGCCAGAGCGCCAGCCGGCCGTCGAGCACCTTGAAGGCCCACAGTCCGAGCTCGGCGTCGGAGGTCAGCCACGTGGTGCTGGTGCCGCGGGCGTAGTTGATGGACTCCGACCACCGGTTGCCCCCGGGCTGGTCGGCGACCTTGAGGTCGCCGCAGCCGGCGTCGCTGTTGCAGTGGTTCTGCCTGTCGAGCCAGGCGTAGGTGCCCAGGATGTCCAGCTTCGCCTTGGACTCGTCCGGGTCCAGCGTGCTGGGGAGGGACCCATTGAAGTAGCCGACGTAGTTCTGCACCGCGAAGTGCGGGCGGTCCTTGACGCCCTCGGCGTAGGCGGCGGTGGCGGCCTGCACGAACCGGGCGCCGTAGAAGTGGTCCTGGTGGTCCGTGTACCGCTTGGTGTCGGGATAGCGGCCCGGGGTCGGGTCCTGGGAGCGGATGGTGGTCGGCCTGTACTGCTCCAGGACGCCGACGAGGGTCTGGACGACCTGGTCCTTGGAGTACGAGAACTTCGTCCTGACCGGGGTGCCGGAGGTGAGCATCGACTCCAGGCGGGGAACCCTGCCGTCCCACAGGCCGTGCAGGCTGTCCGGGGCGTCGCCGGATCCGTGGCCCGCCTCGCGCAGCTGCAACCAGACGAGGTTGACCTGCGGCTTGGCGACGAGGACGTCGATCTCGGCATGACCGCCGCCCTTGGTGGGGACGACGGCGCGCGTCCAGGGGCTGCTGCGGTCGCCGGTGGCCATCTTGGCGTAGGCGGCCCGTATGCCGTTCTGGCGGGCCTCGGCGTAGGCGGGTTTGTTGGGCGCGGTGGTGGCCGCCTTGGCGGCGCCGGCGTTGATGCCGTCGGCCTCGCCGGAGGTCAGGTAGACCGAGGTGACCGGGTGACCGGCGGATATGGAATACCGCAGGTCCGGGTTCATGAAGTACAGGTCGTCGTCGGGGTGCGCGACGATCTGGAGCACCCGCCCGGGGTCGGGCGGGTCGACGGCGGCCGGGGCGCCGGTCGCGCGGTCGGGGACGGCTGGGGAGCCGAGACGGTCGAGGATCTCGTTCCCCCGGAACAGGAGAATGCTGCCGACGGCGGTGGCCGCGCAGAATGCGGCGAACTTGACGAGCCCGGACCGGCGTTGGCGGGACGGCTGCCCTTCGCGGCGGGCCGACTTCCCGGACCCGGCCGCGCCGACGGCCCGGCGGCGGCCGCGCCGGCCCTCGGAGGCCCTGGATCCGGCCTCGGGGTCCCCGGCCTCGGGGTTCCCGGTCTCGGGGGCCGGGCCCGCCGGCTCGGCCAAGTCGCCCTGCTCGGAGCCCTGCTGGGCCTGCTGGACCGACTGGACCGACTGGGCCTGCTGGGCCTCGTGGGTGGGCTGAGGGTGATGGGCCTCACGAGGCGGGTACGCCTGCTGTGGCTGCTGGGCCTGGTAGACCTGATGCGACGGGTACGCCTGCCCGGGCGGCCCGCCCGGCTGCCCCCACGCGGATCCGGTCGGGGCACCCGGAACTCCCGCTACACCCGGAACTCCCGCAACACCCGGAACACCGTGGTCCCGGGCCGCGGGGCCCTGCCAGGCGTCGGACATGTGGCTCCCCCCGGGCCGGTCGGCGAGGAGCTGCCCCCATCACGTCACGCGAAAAGTGGTCTGATACTCCGATAATCCCTGGCATGGTACGTGCCTTGAGTCGAACACCTGATCCGGACACGCCCTAAGCTACGCCGCGGCCCGGGCGGGACTCCGCCGACAGGTCCCAGGGCCTAGGCTCAGGAACAGGCCGATGCAGTGACAGGCAGCAGGCAGCAGGCAGCAAGCAGCGGCAGCGGCGCAGGCAGTGACAGGCAAGTGGCAGCAACAACCGCGGGAGGCGGCGGGATGACGGTCCCGGGACGCAGGAGCAGCACTTTCATCCGACTGCTCCGCAGCGGTTTCACCGACCCCTCCGCCGCCGCCCGGCTGCTCGACGCCGACGCGCTGGCAGCCGTACGCACCGACCCCGTGCTCCTCGACGCGCTCGGGGCGACCGCCGACCCCGACCTCGCCCTCATCGGGCTCGTCCGGCTCGCCGAGGCGCAGCCCGCCGGTGAACTGCCCGGGCTCCTCGACACCCTCGTCAGCGCCAAGCCGCTGCGCGACCGGCTGCTCGGCGTGCTGGGCGCCTCCGAGGCCCTCGGCGACCACCTCGCCCGCCACCCCCGCGACTGGCTCAGCCTCGTCACCTACGAGGCCGCCGACCTGCACCCCGGACTCTCCGACTTCGAGCGCGGGCTCGCGGACGCCCACGACCCCGTCGCGCTGCGCGTCGCCTACCGCCGCTGCCTGCTCTCCATCGCCGCCCGCGACGTCTGCGGCACCATCGACGTCGCCCAGACCGCCGCCGAGCTCGCCGACCTGGCCACCGCCACCCTCCGCGCCGCCCTGCGGATCGCCTCCGCCGCCGCCCCCGAGGACGCGGCCCTGTGCCGCCTCGCCGTCATCGCGATGGGCAAGTGCGGCGGCAACGAACTGAACTACGTCTCCGACGTCGACGTCATCTTCGTCGGCGACTCGGCCCCGGGCGCCGACGAGGGCAAGGCCCTCCAGGCCGCCACCCGTCTGGCCTCCCACCTCATGCGGATCTGCTCGGAGACCACCGTCGAGGGCACCATCTGGCCCGTCGACGCCAACCTCCGCCCCGAGGGCCGCAACGGGCCCCTCGTCCGCACCCTCGCCTCCCACCTGGCCTACTACCAGCGCTGGGCCAAGACCTGGGAGTTCCAGGCCCTCCTCAAGGCCCGCGCCGTCGCCGGCGACGAGGCCCTGGGCGCCGAGTACATCGAGGCCATAAGCCCGCTGGTCTGGCAGGCCGCCGAACGCGAGAACTTCGTCGCCGACGTCCAGAAGATGCGCCGCCGCGTCGTCGACAACATCCCCGCCGCTCAGGTCGACCGCGAGCTCAAGCTCGGCCCCGGCGGCCTGCGCGACGTCGAGTTCGCCGTCCAGCTGCTCCAGCTCGTCCACGGCCGCAGCGACGCCACCCTGCACTCCGGCACCACCCTCGACGCCCTGCACGCCCTCGCCGCCGGCGGCTACGTCGGCCGCGCCGACGCCGCCCAACTGCACGACGCGTACCGCTTCCTGCGCGCCATGGAGCACCGCATCCAGCTCTACCGGTTGCGCCGCACCCACCTCGTCCCCGAGGACGAGAACGACCTGCGGCGCCTCGGCCGCTCCATGGGCCTGCGCACCGAACCGGTCGCCGAGCTCAACAAGGCCTGGCGCCGGCACGCCTCCGTCGTCCGGCGCCTGCACGAGAAGCTCTTCTACCGGCCGCTGCTCGACGCCGTCGCCCAGCTCACCCCCGGCGAGACCCGGCTCTCCCCGCGCGCCGCCGGCCAGCGCCTCGAAGCCCTCGGCTACGCCGACCCGGCCTCGGCCCTGCGCCACCTGGAGGCACTCGCCTCCGGCGTCACCCGCAAGGCCGCCATCCAGCGCACCCTGCTGCCCGTGATGCTCGGCTGGTTCGCCGACTCCGCCGACCCGGACGCCGGTCTGCTGAACTTCCGCAAGGTCTCCGACGCCCTCGGCAAGACCCCCTGGTACCTGCGCCTGCTGCGCGACGAGGGCGCCGCCGCCGAGAACCTCGCCCGCGTCCTGTCCGCCGGGCGCCTGGCCCCCGACCTGCTGATGCGCGCCCCGGAGGCCGTGGCCCTGCTCGGTGACCCCGAGGGCCTGCAGCCCCGTACGCACGAGGCCCTCCAGCAGGAGGTCCTGGCCGCCGTCGGCCGCGCCGAGGACCCCGAGGCCGCCGTCGCCGCCGCCCGCGGCGTGCGCCGCCGCGAGCTCTTCCGCACCACCGCGGCCGACATCATCGGCTCGTACGGTACGGAGGACAACCCGGCGGAGGAGGACCACGGAGCCCTGGTCGACCGGGTCGGCGGGGCCGTCTCCGACCTCACCGCCGCCACCGTCGCCGGGGCCCTGCGCGCCGCCGTCCACAGCCACTACGGCGACACGCTGCCCACCCGCTTCGCCGTCATCGGCGTCGGCCGCTTCGGCGGACACGAACTCGGCTACGGCTCCGACGCCGATGTCCTGTTCGTCCACGAACCCCGCGAGGGCGTCGACGAGCAGGAGGCCGCGAAGGCCGCCCAGACCGTCATCGCCGAGATGCGCAGGCTGCTCCAGCTGCCCACCACCGACCCGCCGCTGCTCATCGACGCCGACCTGCGCCCCGAAGGCCGCTCCGGCCCGCTGGTGCGCACCCTGGCCTCCTACGCCGCCTACTACCGGCGCTGGTCACTGACCTGGGAGAGCCAGGCGCTGCTGCGTGCCGAACCAGTGGCGGGCGACGCCGAGCTGGGGGCCCGCTTCATCGAGCTGATCGATCCGCTGCGCTACCCGATGGAAGGGCTCGGCGAGGACGCCGTACGGGAGATCCGCCGGCTCAAGGCCCGCATGGAGTCGGAGCGGCTGCCCCGCGGGGCCGACCCGACCCTGCACACCAAGCTCGGCCGCGGCGGCCTCAGCGACGTCGAGTGGACCGTCCAGCTGATCCAGATGCGGCACGCCTGGGCCGAACCGGGCCTGCGCACCACCCGTACCCGCGAGGCCCTCGCGGCGGCGCACGCGGCCGGGCTGATCCCGACCGAGGAGGCGCAGATCCTGGACGAGGCCTGGGTGCTGGCCACCCGGGTCCGCAACGCCGTGATGCTGGTGCGCGGCCGCGCCGGGGACACCTTCCCGACCGAGGCCCGGGAGCTGGCGGCCGTGGGCCGCTACCTCGGATACGCCGAGGGCACGGTCGGGGAGATGCTCGACGACTACCGCCGCATCACCCGCCGTGCCCGGGCGGTGGTGGAGGAACTGTTCTACGGGGGCTGACCGGCGCCGACCGGGGGAGCGGGGGCCTGAACGGCCCCCGGCCCCGGCCCGGTGCGTCAGCGCGCCGTGCCGAAGTCCTGCGTCCAGTAGTTGCCGGGCTGCGCCAGGCCGATACCGATCTCCTTGAAGGAGCAGTTCAGGATGTTCTCCCGGTGGCCCTGGCTGTTCATCCAGCCCTCCATGACCTTCTCGGGAGTGCTGTAGCCGTAGGCGACGTTCTCGCCGTACGTGCTCCACGCGTACCCGGCGCGGGTGATGCGCGCGCCCGGGTCCGAGCCGTCGGATCCGGTGTGGGACATGTTGCTGTGGGAGGCCATGTCCGCACTGTGGTCCTGCGCGGCCTTCGTGAGCTTCGCATTGAGGGAGACGGCCGAGCATCCGGCGGCGGCGCGCTCCTGGTTGACGAGCGCGAGGACCGCGGCGACGGAGCCGCTGGCGGGCGGGGCGGCGGTCGTCGACGGCTGGGGCGCCTGCGGCTTCTTGGTGACGACCGGCGGCTTCGCCGGCTTCGGCTGCGCGGGCGGGGAGGTCTGTACGACCGGCTGCGCGGGCGCGGGCGCCGCGGGGCTGCTGGGGGAGGCCTCGGCGGGGCTGCTCGGCGGGCTGCTCGGGAGGGGGACGTCCACGGGCGCCGGGGTGCTCGGGGTGGCCGAGGGCGCGTACTGCCACGGGCGCCGCTCCTGCTGGCTCACGGTTCGCGTGCGGCCGTTGTCCTGACCGTCGAAGCAGGCCATGGCTGCGGTGGGAACACCCACGATGGCGAGCGCGCCGACCCCGATGGCTATTTTCCTGTAGGACGTCTTCTTCCGATGCTTCTGCATGCGTGACCTCATTCGGTGATCGCGAAGCTTCCGGCTCCCTAATCGCGGGGTGCCGGAGGAGCCGCCATTCTTAAAAGGCCGCCAATGACCTGGCAAGTTTCCGTTTCCGACCCGCGCGGGGCATTCGAATCGCGGCTTGAAACGTGCCGGTGATCGTGCATGGTCACGATCTGATCACTACTGCAACCATCTGATGGCTGCTCAGAAATGGCCGTGACCAGGGCGGTCGTCGACAAGCCCACCGGTATCGCAGATTCCGTTCCCGGCAGAGAGGGGAATGTCGATTCCAAAAGGGACAAATATCGAAATGTCGGCGGGTTAACGCCCCGTCAAGAAAGACTTCGGCCGACGCGGGCGGCGTGACGCATGTCACTGTTTCCCGCGCCCGATCATGGTGCATTCGGAGGCGGGAGCGACCCCCGGCTCACACGTTCGGGTCCGGGCCGCCGCCGCGCGGGTGCCGGGCGCGCCGCCCGCGGTACGGGTACTGCATGACGCAGAAGAAGGACAAGGCCGACGACGGGGCGAGCGAGCGGCCCAAGCAGCGGAGCACCACCTCTGCCGCGCTCGCGGGGGCGATGATCGGCGCCTTGGCCGGTCTCACGGGCAGCACGCTCGCCTATTTCGAGGCCAAGGACACGCGCCGGGAGGAAGCCCACGCCCGCCGGGCCGACGTCCGCCGGGCCGCCTATGTCGAGCTCGCCGCGAGCGCGAACAAGTACGTGGCACAGGCGACCCAGCTGCTGAGCCTGAGTCTCGACCCCACCAAGACGGATCAGGAAAGGCGGCGCCAGTTCGAGGACAGGTACGTGCCGGCGAACACGGACCTCGCGCGGGCGCTCACGACGGCGCGCCTCGTGACACCGCCCGAGGACAGGGCGGCCCTGGCGGCGATCGAAACGCGTTCCACGCGCGTGGGAACAATGGCGACCGAGTGGTACGGCAATGGCCCGGAAGGCGTCGACGTGAAGAAGGCCGACGCCGAATTCGCCGAGGCGGTGGAGGCGCAGCTGTTCGCATTGCAGTCATTCATCGACGCCGCCGCCGACGACGCCCTCTGACTCCCGTCACTCGATGTGTTCGGGCGCCGGTGACCACGCCGAAGGCAGTGGCTCGGCAGGATCCCCGGTCACACGCAGCGGGTAGCGGTACAGCCACCACCGGGGCTGCTCGGCCATCTCCTGCGAGCTCATGCCGAGCGGTTTGACGGGCGCCGTGGCGGCGCGGAACCGTTCGTCCAGGGCGTCGAGCTCGGGCTGACGGATCCTGCGGACCCGCTCGGTCAGGATCGGCCAGGCGTCGTGGAGCCAGTCGCGAGCGCGGGCGTCGTGGTCGAACTGGCACGCCCACATCGCGTCGATCCCCTCCTCGACCTCCGCCACGAACTCCGCCCACCCCTCCATGTGGTCGTTCAGCGACCCGGAGTCGTAGGGGGTGGAAAGCCGCTGTGCGGCGAGACGGACCGAGGCGTAGTCCTCGGCGTCCAGAAACTCGTTCTCCATGCCCGCAGCCTCGCACGCGGGGTTCCCGCGCAGTACTGGTCGCGGTGGCGGGAAGGAAAAGCGACCGGGCGCGACGCGTGCGAGCCGCCGATGGCCACCAGGGCGGTGACGGCCGCGGCGAGGGTGTGCCGCCTTCTCCCTTATGGGGAAAGGAGGTGGTAGGAGGCGGGTTCCTCCGGTACCTCGCCCGTTCGGTACACGGCGTCCACCAGCAGTTCCTCGGTGACCCGTACGCCCGTGAGGCGCTCGGTCAGCGCGAACACCGCCGCCTTCCTGTCGACGCCGGGGTCCTGGTCCCCCGTCGGATTGAGACCGACCTCCCTCATGAGGGCGTTCAGATCGTCGGGAGTGCTGCCGGTCCGGTCCGCCGGCCACTCGAAGGTGGTCCGCAGCTCCCCGTCCTCGTACCAGTGGAAGAAGTCCATGGGTTTCCCGCCGTTGCTCGAATGCGAGACTGCCCGCGTCCCCGTGGAGAGGGCCCCCATGATGGCCGGCCGTGTTCCCAGGTCGCCGCCGAACTCCAGCGCGAGGGCCCAGTCCCCGCCCTCGCCCGGCACCGTGAACGCTCCCGCGAGGAAGGACTCCGACGAGCCCCCGTCCCCGAACCAGAGCTCCGTCTGCTCCTCGAGCAGCTCGCCCATCCCCTCGCACGTCTCCCGCGGCTCGGCCCCCGCCACTTCGAGCAGCTCCGCCGGCGAGAGCCCCCGCACCAGCGTCAGCGTGTACCCGATCTCCTCCAGCGCGTGCTTGAACAGGGGGGACGAGGAACGTATCCAGCCGTAGTCGGCTGCGGTGGCTGAGCTCATGCGGTGCATCCTCCCAGCGCCCACTGACACCGGAGCGTCCGGAGCGGAGGTCGGGAAGAGTGGGGCGCATGGTTTCGGTATTGCAGAACGTGGCGATCGACTGTGCGGATGCCTACGAGCTGGCGCGGTTCTGGAGCAGTGTGACGGGCCGTCCGGTGGATCCGGATGCCAGACCGGGTGACCGGGAGACCCAGGTGCTGCTCGCGGAGGGTCCGGTGCTGTACTTCAACCAGGTGCCCGAGGCCAAGACGGTCAAGAACCGGATCCATCTGTGTCTGCGCCCTGAGACCTCGCGCGATCAGGAGGTGGACCGGCTGCTCGGCCTCGGTGCCACCTTCGTCGCCGATCACCGGGATCCTGATGGTTCGGGCTGGGCGGTCCTTGCCGATCCCGAAGGCAATGAATTCTGCGTCCTGCGCAGCGAGTCCGACCGGGCAGCCATGAATTCCTGACGCCGGGCGACCGGTTCGGACGACCTCTAGTACTCCAGCCGTAAATCGGGATCTTCACGTTCGAGCGGCTTGCCGCCGGTAGTGGCTGGTCTGGGATCGAGCCTGGTGGCAGCGTTGCCAGTCGGACCAGCCGAGCCGGTGGACCGGGTCAAAGGCGAGCCGGATGACGAGCGTGATGAACAGCCGTTGGATCTCGTTGCAGGTGAGCGGTATGAGGGCGTCTCGTGCGGGATCGCGGTCGTGTTCGTTCGCGCGGACGACGGCGAGGAAGGCGTGCGCGAGCATGGCCAGGGTGCCCCAGCGGGACCAGGACGGGTAGCGGCGGACCTGGTGCTCGTCCAAGGCCGCCAGGCCCTTGCCGGTCTGGAAACTCCTCGACCCGCCACCTCGACCCGCCACCTTGATCCAGCGACGCGCACCAGGGTGGTCAGCGGCACTGCGGCGGCCGGCGAGTAGCAGCGGTGGTACGAGAGTTCGCCGGTGCTGCGGTCGGGTCTTGCGCGGCAGGTCCGACAGCAGCCCGAGCACACCGCCCGACCCGACGTTGGGGTTCGACCCGTGCGAACCGGCCCGCGATCCGGGCCATCAGGCCCTCGAACGCCTCCTGTCAGCGGGCAGGGTCTACGCTGCGACCTGCGGCCACCGCATGATCTTCAGTCTTCACACACCGATGATCAACGGTGGCCGCACCCGTCTCCACAGCGCGTCAGGGTCGCGCAGCGTCTGCCCGCCGTCATGTGTCTGGAGGACTTGTGCAACGTGGCGAAGTCTGGTGGGTCCAGTTCGACGAGCGGAGGCTGGTCGTACTGCTGTCGGGAGACGACACGTCCGGGATCCGGGTGATGCAGGTCGTCGCTCCGGCCGGCGTCGACATCAGCGGTCTGGGCATCGAAGTGACGGTCGGCGCCGGTGAAGGACTGCCGTTCGAAGGCGTGCTGCGGCTCGCGTTCCCGCGTCCAGGCTTCACCCCGTGCACGTGGCTGACCACTGTGTCCCGGGACGACCTGATGGAGCGGGCGGCCGTCCTGTCCTCCGTGAAGCTCAGCGAGATTGACGACGCCCTCCGACTCGCCGAACAAGCGCAGGAGCGGACCCCGGCCACGACCGCGAAGCTCAGCGAGATAAGGGATGCCCTCCGTCTCGGTGAACTCGGGTAGACGGAGAAGGCGCCGACGCCCGCGACGGTGTGGGCGATCTCGGGCAAGGTGATCGACGCTGGTCACCTGCCGCCTCGGCGCCCCGCACCACCGAGATCACGATCTACGGCTGGAGCATTAAGCAGCAGGTGTCGCCACGGCCGTCGGTGGGGTGCAGCTCCGGCAGCGGCCGGGAGCGGGGGAGCGGAAGGCGCGCTCGCAACCGTCGCACGTGCGCAGGGGGTGGACCGTGCGGTCCGGCGGGGCGGGGTGCGCCGCCCAGAGGTCCGCCAGGCGGGGCGGCAGCATTTCCCGCAGCCGGTGGGCGAGCAGCGCTGCGGGGGCGTGGATCGCCGCCGTCGGGAGCGAGCGCGTCAGGGCCGCCGTGACCGCGCCCGGGGTCAGCCCGCGCTCCAGCCAGACGGCCGCGGCGGGCGCCAGCCGTACCGTGTCGCGCTCGGACAGCACGAGCCGCGGATCCCGCAGACGCAGCCGGGCCAGCAGCTCCCGCGCCGCCAACTCGACCTCGGACACGACTGGTTCGGTCTCCGGGCACGATTCCGGTTCGGGCTCCGGGTCCGGGTCCGGCTGCGGGGTCGGCTTCGGCGCGGACCGGGCGGGCGGGACCCGCCGCTCGCGGGCCGCCTCCGCCCTCACGGGCGGGTTGTTGTACGAGACGGTGCAGGTCACGACGCGCCCCGTCGGGAGCCGTTCCTGAAAGCGGGCCAGGTAGCCGTGTTGCTCCAGCTCGCGCAGGGCGGCGGCGATGCGGACCTCGCCCTCCGGGAAACGTTCGGCGAGGGCCTTGATGGTCACCTTCGAGCCGGTCGGGAGCGACTGGATGTGCGTCGCGAGCCCGATCGCCGTCATGCTCAGCTCGCGGTGCTGGGCGAGGTGGTTGCCGATCTTGACGTAGCCGCGGCGGTGGTTGTGGTTGACATGCCGGATTCCCGACGGGACGCGCGCAGGCGCGCTAAGCTGCTGGTCAGCCATGGGGAAGGGTAGATTCCTGTGTGGTCAGGCCCTCGGTCGGGATGCCAGTCCCGGACGGGGGCCGAATGCGTTTATGGGGTTGTCGGGAGTCAGAGTGCCCGGTGAATTGTCATATGCGCCAGCCCGGTTGGGGTGATTCACCCGACCGGGTGAGAGGGGAGGGGGAGGTATGGAGAGGTCTTTTCCCCCGGTTATTGGTCTTTAGGCGTCGTGCGTGACCGGGCATTGATCCACCGGGTCGTGAAAACCTCGATCCGGTGAAATCGGACTCGCCAAATCCATTTCCGCCCACACCGTCTTCAGCGGCGCCGGCCCGTGATCCGTTCCCCACCGCACGGCCAGCGCGGACACCAATGTGGCGGGAGGCCGCCGCACTCGACCGTTCCAAGTTCGGCGAACGGATGGGTTACGGGGCGAACCTGATCTACAAGATCGAGCGCGGAGCCCGTATTCCGCGTCCTGAGTTCCTGGACAAGGCGGACGAGGTCCTTGGGGCGGGCGGGAAAATCGCCGCGATGAAGGCGGACGTGGAAAGGGCCCGCTATCCGAAGAAGGTTCGGGATCTGGCCAAGTTGGAATCGGACGGGGTGGAGATCGGCTCGTACGACAACGTGTCGTGGTGACGGGCCTCCTCCAGACGGAGGAGTACGCCCGTGCCCTGTTCGGGCTGAGGCGCCCGGGCTTCTCCGAGGACGAGATCGAGCGCCTCGTCGCGGCGAGGCTGGCGCGCCAGGAAATCCTCCGGCGGCATCCGGCCCCGCTGCTGACCGTCGTGCAGGAAGAAGCTGTCCTCCGACGGCCCATCGGGGGCAAGATGGTGTTGCGCCACCAACTGGAGCACCTGTTGGAGGTCGGCCGGCTGCGCACTGTGGAGATCCAGGTGATGCCCATGGTGGTCGAGGATCACTCCGGTCTCGGTGCGTCGTTCACGGTCATGCGTCTCAGGGACGGAACGACGGTCGGACACAACGAAGTTCAGCTGGCCAGTCGCTTGATCACCGAGCCGAAAGAGGTCCAGATCCTGGACATGCGCTATGGCATGATCCGGGCACAGGCTCTGACGCCTCGGGCATCGCTGGAGTTCATCGAGAAGGTACTGGGGGAGACATGAGCATCAAGCCGTCGGGCGTGGGCCTCTCCGCGCTGGCGTGGGTCAAGAGCAGCTACAGCACCGCCGACGGCCCCAATTGCATCGAGGTCGCCTGGATCAAGAGCAGCTACAGCACCGCCGACGGACCCAACTGCGTCGAGGTCGCCCGGACCTCCGGGACGGTCCTCGTCCGGGACTCCAAGCGGCCCGAGCACGCCCGGCTGGCCGTCGCCCCCGCCGCCTGGAACGGCTTCGTCGCCCACGCCGTCACCTCGTGAGACGGGTGGATTCCGCCGTCGATGCCGTCTACCGGTACCGGCGGCCGGATCCGGCGTGCTGGGACGTCGTGGTCGAGGCGGTCTGTTCCCAGGAGTCGAGCTACGACGCCGACAACGCGCTGGTCCAGGCGGGCCGGGCCGTCACCCGGCACGCCGATCGGATCGCCCAGGACCTCCGCCGACAGCAGGGGTACTTCCGGACCCCGGCCGACCGCGGTGTGCAGGTGCGCGCCCTGGCCCTTGCCGGGATGGGCGATCTGCGGGCGCTGCCGGCCCTGCACGCCCTCGCGGAGCAGAGGCGGCTTCCGTACAGCCGTCCGGAGTCCCGCGTCCTGGCCGGGCTGCCCGCGGCCGAGCTGGTCGAGGTCCTGCTGACCAAGCTCCGGCACGATGCGGACGGCTACCAGGGGAACACCACCACCCTCGACCTCCTCGCGCTCTGCGGCGCGGCTGCCGCACCCGCCGTGACCGAGGTGGCCCGGCGCCTGGACACGCCGTACGCCTACGAGGCCCTGCGCGTCCTCGGCCGGATCGGGCCCGCCGCCGCCGGGACGGCGGACCGGCTGGCCGCGTACGCGACCGGGCGTGATCCCCGCACGAGCCGCAGTCACCCGCGGCGCGCCGCCTGGGCGCACTGGAAGGTCACCGGGGATCCGGCTCTCGCACTCGACGTGTGCGGTTCGGCCGTGGCATCGGGGAGCGCCAGTCACGGGCTGCCCTTCCTCGCCGATCTCGGCCCCCTGGCCGCAGTGCACGCGGACACCGTGCGCGGCCTGATGGAATCGCCCGGAGCGTGGACCAGGGTCTTCGCCGCGCACGCGTACTGGCGGATCACCGGGGACCCGGAGCCGGCCGTGCCGGTCCTGCTGGCGGAGGTGGATCCGTCCTGGACGGGTCTGCAGGCGCTGCCGGTGCAGGAGGCCGTCCGCCGGCTCGGGGAGATCGGCGCCCCGGCGGCCGCGGCGGCGTCCTTGCTGCATTGGATCCTGGCTTCGGAGGAACGCCTCAGCCACCCCTACAAGCCCACGCGCATCATCATCGACACGTCCTACGCCCACACCCTCACCGAAGCCCTGGAGCGGATCGCTCCGGGTACGGCCGCGCCCGGCACGGAGCTCGTGCCGGGCGGCGGGCGGGCGCTGCTGCGGGGGCTGCGGGACCGGTGACCCGGACCGGGGCCGGTCCGGTCCTCAGGCCCGGGTACGGATGCGGTTCAGCATCTCCGTCGCGGGGTGCGGACCCGCGTGCTCGGGGTGGCGGGGCAGGTGGTGGGCGAAGGAGCCGTACCAGGTGCGCGAGACGGTGTACCCGAAGGCCAGGCAGATCATGCCGCCCACGGCGTCGAGCCAGAAGTGGTTGGCGGTGGCGACGATGACGACGAGGGTCACCGTCGGGTAGAGCAGACCCAGGATCCGGGCCCAGGGTGCCGAGGCGACCGCGAAGATCGTCAGGCCGCACCAGAGCGACCACCCTATGTGCATGGACGGCATCGCGGCGTACTGGTTCGACATCTGCTTGAGGTTGCCGGAGGCCATGGAGCCCCAGGTGTGGTGGACCAGCACGGTGTCGATGAAGTTCTGCCCGTTCATCAGCCGGGGCGGCGCGAGCGGGTAGCAGTAGTAGCCGACCAGGGCCACGCCCGTGGTGGCGAAGAGGACCAGGCGCGTGGCGGCGTACCGCCCGGGATGGAAACGGTAGATCCACACCAGCACGCCGATGGTCACGGCGAAGTGGAGCGTGGCGTAGTAGTAGTTCATGCCCACGATCAGCCACGTCACGGAGTTGATCGCGTGGTTGACCGACTCCTCGACGGCGATGCCGAGGGTCCGCTCCACGCCCCAGATCCAGTCGGCGTTGGCGAGGGCGGCGGCCTTCTGCTCGGGCACCGCGTTGCGGATCAGCGAGTACGTCCAGTAGCTGATCGCGATGAGCAGGACCTCGAACCAGATCCGGGGCCGGCGTGGGGCACGCAACCGGGTGAGCAGGGTGCGCTCGGACCCCGGGCGGGTATCCGTCTCAGCCGCATTGGGTGATGAGACATCCGTCCGGGTTTCCAGTGTCTTCACGCTCGATTCACCCATGGGGAGAGAGTCTGCCAGATGCGTTCTCGCCTCCGATCATCCCTCGGGACGGTCTTCGGCGCCTCCGGTCCGCCTTGAGTACGACACGCAACCGGAAGCATCCCGGGTCCCGGCGCAGGCCCTTGATGCGTGCCCTCTGCACCTAGTCCCGGCGGCGCTGCCCGGGGCCCGAGGCCGTGGAGCCGCGCACCACCAGTTCGGGCAGGAAGACGAACTCGCTGTGCGGGGCCGGCGTACCGCCGATCTCCTCCAGCAGGGTACGGACCGCCGCCTGCCCCATCGCCTGCACGGGCTGGCGGATGGTGGTCAGCGGCGGATCGGTGAACGCTATGAGCGGGGAGTCGTCGAAGCCGACCACCGACACGTCCTGCGGCACCTTCAGCCCCTGCTGCCGGGCCGCCCGGATCGCGCCGAGCGCCATCATGTCGCTCGCGCACACCACCGCCGTGCAGCCCCGCGAGATCAGCGCGGCCGCCGCGGCCTGGCCGCCCTCCAGCGAGTAGAGGGAGTGCTGGATGAGCTCCTCGATCTCGGCCTCGCCGAGTCCGAGCCGCTCCTTCATCCCGAGCCGGAAGCCCTCGATCTTGCGGAGGACCGGGACGAACCGCTTCGGTCCGACGGCGAGCCCGATGCGGGTGTGCCCGAGCGCGGTGAGGTGGGTGACGGCGAGCTGCATCGCGGCCCGGTCGTCGGGGGAGACGAAGGGGGCCTGCACCTTGTCGGAGAACCCGTTGATGAGGACGTACGGGACGCCCTGCCCGCGGAGTTGGTCGTAGCGGCCCATGTCGGCCGTGGTGTCGGCGTGCAGACCGGAGACGAAGATGATCCCGGAGACCCCGCGGTCGACCAGCATCTCGGTCAGCTCGTCCTCGGTGGACCCGCCGGGCGTCTGCGTGGCCAGCACCGGCGTGTACCCCTGGCGCGTCAGGGCCTGGCCGATGACCTGGGCGAGCGCCGGGAAGATCGGGTTGTCCAGTTCAGGAGTTATCAGACCGACGAGCCCCGCACTGCGCTGGCGCAGCTTCACGGGCCGCTCGTAGCCGAGTACGTCGAGCGCGGCCAGCACGGATTCGCGGGTGCCTGCGGCCACACCGGGCTTGCCGTTGAGCACGCGGCTGACTGTGGCTTCGCTGACCCCCGCCTGGGCTGCGATGTCGGCTAGCCGTGCGGTCACGGGATTGGACTGTACCGGTCGGACGTTCACGATGACCACCAGGTGCACGAATCCGGGGGAAGTCGGACGGTGCGGCCGTCGGTCTCCACCGGGGCGCTGGAGAGTACGGGACGTCCGGGCGCGGGAAGTTCGACCGGGACGGAGCGGGTGTTGAGGGTGCAGGCGAAGCCGGGGCGGGTGAAGAGGAGGACACCGTCGGGGGCGGATTCCCAGCGCATCCCGCACGGGTCCGGGAGCACGGGCGCCTCGTCGGCCGGGGCGTCGGGCGCGGTCCGGCCCGCCTCGGGTGCGCCCAGGCCGGGCATCGCCCGGCGCAGTTCCAGGGCGGCGCGGTAGAGCTCCAGCGTGGAGTGCGGGTCGCCGGTCTGGGCGGCGACGCTGAGGTCGCCCCAGCCGGCGGGCTGCGGGAGCCAGCTGCCGGTCGGCCCGAAGCCGTACGGGGGCTCCGCGCCGGACCAGGGGAGCGGGACCCGGCACCCGTCGCGCAGCCCGTCCTGCCCGGCCGCCACCTCCGCCTCGGCCGCCGCCTCCGCTTCCGCCTCGGCCTCCGCGTCCGCCGCGGTGTGCGGATCGGGGGCAGGGCCCGGAGGGGGCGGCGGTACGGGGCCACCGGACGGCGGCCGGCGGCGCCCGCGGCGGAAGGCCGGATCCTGGCGGACCGGGTCCGGGAGGTCCACCACCTCCGGGAGGCCGAGCTCCTCGCCCTGGTAGAGGTACGCCGACCCGGGCAGGGCCAGCATCAGCAGGGCGGCGGCCCGGCCCCGGGCGAGGCCGCGGGCCCCACCCCCGTACCGGGTCACATGGCGCACCACGTCGTGGTTGGACAGCACCCAGGTGGTGGGGGCGCCGACGGCGGTGGTGGCGGCCAGGGACTCGTCGATCACCGTGCGCATCGCGGCGGGGTCCCACGGGCAATTGAGGAAGCGGAAGTTGAAGGCCTGGTGGAGTTCGTCGGGTCGCACATACAGGGCGAGCCGCTCGGAGGTCGGCGCCCAGGCCTCGGCGACCCCGATGCGCCCGCCCTCGTAGGAGTCGAGGAGGCGGCGCCAGGAACGATGGATTTCGTGGACCCCGTCCTGGTCGAAGAAGGGGAGCGGCTCGGTGCCGATCAGCGTGGCCTGGGCGCCGCGGCCGATGTCGGGCAGGCCGGAGGCCTTGACCATGCCGTGGGCGACGTCGATCCGGAAGCCGTCGATGCCGAGGTCGAGCCAGAACCGCAGGACGGAGGCGAATTCGGCGGCGACCTCGGGGTGGGTCCAGTCGAGGTCCGGCTGCTCGGGGGCGAAGAGGTGCAGATACCACTCGCCGTCCGCGACCCGGGTCCAGGCCGGGCCGCCGAAGATCGACTCCCAGTCGTTCGGGGGCTCGGCGCCGCCCGGCCCCCGGCCCGGCCGGAAGAGGTAGCGCTCGCGGGCCCCCGGATCCCCGGCCAGGGCGGCGAGGAACCACGGGTGCTGCTCGGAGGTGTGGTTCGGCACCACGTCCACGATGACCCGCAGCCCCAGGGCGTGCGCGGCCCGGACGAGCTCGTCGGCGTCGGAGAGGTCGCCGAAGAGGGGATCGACGGCCCGGTAGTCGGCCACGTCGTAGCCGCCGTCCGCCTGCGGGGAGACGTAGAAGGGGGTGAGCCACACGGCGTCGACCCCGAGGCGGGCGAGGTGGGGGAGGCGGGAGCGGACCCCGCGGAGGTCGCCGATGCCGTCTCCGTCGCTGTCGGCGAAGGATCGTACGTACACCTGATAGATGACGGCATCGCGCCACCAGCCACCGCTCGCGGTCGCGTTGCTGGAAGAGCTTGCAAGCTGGACGGCCGTCGAGTCGTGGGTCATATCGGGGTCAACGCGGGTACATGCCCCCTGGTTGCGGGCCCGGGCAGTCGAAGGTGACTCGAACTAACAGCAAGCTGCGGCAACCGTACGGACACACGGATGTAACGATCGCCTCCGCTTGCAGAAAGTTTACGCAAGCCCTTTCGGTCCTCTTTCAGTCTTGTTACGTTCCTGGCAACTCGGGACCGCGAGGGCGCGGCCGGGATCATCGAAGGAGTTCATATGCGGCGTGGCATAGCGGCCACCGCGCTGGTCGCGACCCTGGCGCTCGCGGCAACGGCTTGCGGTGGGGACGACAAGGACGCGGCCGGCGAGTCCAAGGCCGGCGGCGAGCTTTCCGGCACGGTCACGTGGTGGGACACCTCGAACGACGCCGAGAAGGCCAGCTTCCAGAAGCTCGCCGAGGCGTTCACGGCGAAGCACCCGAAGGTGACCGTCAAGTACGTCAACGTCCCGTACGGCGACGCGCAGAACAAGGTCAAGAACGCCTTCAGCAGCGGCTCCGACGCGCCTGACGTGATCCGCGCCGACGTCGGCTGGGTCGCGGACTTCGCCTCGCTGGGCTACCTCGACGAGGTCCCGGCCGAGACGGCGAAGAAGGTCGACGCCGAGTTCCTCTCGCAGGCAGCGGCCAGCGGCAAGTACGAGGGCAAGACCTACGCAGTCCCGCAGGTCATCGACACCCTCGGCCTCTTCTACAACAAGAAGATGCTCGCCGACGCCGGCGTCCAGCCCCCCAAGACGCTGGAAGAGGTGAAGACGGCCGCCGCGGCCATCAAGGAAAAGACCGGCAAGGCCGGCCTCTACCTCCGCGGCGACGACTCCTACTGGTTCCTCCCCCTCATCTACGGCGAGGGCGGCGACCTGGTCGACGCCAAGAACAAGACGGTCACCGTCGACAACGAGGCCGGCGTCAAGGCCTTCAAGACCGCTCGTGACCTGGTCACCTCCGGCGCGGCGATCACCAACGCCACCGACGGCTGGAACAACATGCAGACCGCCTTCAAGACCGGCCAGGCGGCCATGATGATCAACGGTCCGTGGGCGGTGGCCGACAGCTACGCCGGCGACCAGTTCAAGGACAAGGCCAACCTCGGCATCGCCGCCGTCCCGGCCGGCTCCGTCAAGGCGGGCGCCCCGCAGGGCGGCCACGACCTCGCCGTCTACGCCGGTTCCAAGAACACCGCCGCGGCGCACGCCTTCGTCGACTACATGACCTCGCAGGAGGTCCAGGTGCAGTCGGCCAAGGAGCTCAGCCTGCTCCCGACCCGTACCGCCGCCTACGAGCAGCCGGACGTCAAGAGCAGCGAGATGGTCCAGTTCTTCAAGCCGGCCGTGGACAAGGCCGTCGAGCGCGCCTGGATCCCGGAGAACGGCTCCCTCTTTGAGCCGCTGAAGGTCGAATACACCAAGGCGATCACCGGGGCGTCGAGCCCGGAGGACGCGGCCAAGGCGGCCGGCGTCGAGTTCCGCAAGATCCTCAAGGGCTGGAAGTAACGAAACCATGGCTGCTCACACCAGCCAGTCGGTGGC
>NZ_JBSGXU010000076.1:0-34360 GCF_053610205.1 Streptomyces sp. NPDC054932
CCGCAGCGCCACGGACCGCCCTCAGACGTTCGCCCGGCGGCCCGTCCGGGGTACCGGTCGCGGACCGATCGCCCGAGAAGGCCGCTGAACGCGCACATGGTCACCAGGTCACGCAGTACCTGGCCGGGGTGCCCGTGCTGATGGGCCGCTATCGCGCCGCTTGGGGCGCGACACGGGCCCTGATCCACGCCGCGATGGACGCCCGCCGTCTCGGCGCCGGCCCCCACACCCCACTTTCGTGGCTGGCGGACGCCGCACCCGGCTACCTCACCGACACCGAGTGGAACACCACCGGCGACGACTGGCTTGATCAGGCTCGACTACGTCACCGAGGACTGCAACGGCATTCCCGGCACTCTCACTCCCGTGAGAATGGGCGCGCCCCCGCAACCAACGGAACCGCCGACCGACGGACGGAGCCCGGCCCTCCCCCGGGCGGCCGGCCCGGGACACGGATGGGCCGCAGTACCAACCGGCCAACTATCTCGACCCTCGGGATGGGCGCGGTGGACGTCTCGGCGATTCCGCCGGGCTGCACAAAGGTCTGAAATGGTTCTTTGGGGAGGCCAGCACGGTCGGCTTGGCCTGCTCCCACTCCTCACCTGCCAGCAGCTTCGCCCGCGGCGCTGAACCGACGTACAGGGCGAAGCTGGAGGTGGAGAGCTTCTACGTCCGCCGGGCGGTCGGTGATCGGCTACACCCCGGTCATCGGCGGGACGAGGAAGGCGGTCGCCGTGGGCGGTCCACTTCTTGCCGCGCGCCTGGTACTCCAGGGCGGCTGTCGGGTTGAAGTCGTCGGGCCACAGGTAGTCGATGGGGTCGGCACGCTCGCCCTTGTGCACGCCGCGGGTGTAGTTCTTTTTGGGCGCTGCGCGTCGGCCGGCTGCCCAGTGCCCTGTCGCCGAGTCGGTCGCTGTGCCGGGAGTTGAGGGTGCCGAGGTAGCCGTCGGGGTACTCGGCGGTCGGCGTTCGACCTGTGGCCATCAGGCGCTTGGCGTCGAGGAAGTTGCGTGCGCCAACGATGTCGGTGCGTCCTCCGCCGCCCTAGGTGGTCGTGCCCGCCTGGGGGACGCCCAGGGGGCGAGATACTGAACGTTGCTCACTTGACGTCCCCGCTGTCGATAGTTGAAGACCGGGTTGGTCTGGCGGGCTACTCCGAGGCCGGGAGACGGAACCGTCGCGGGAGCGACGGAATCGCCCCGGGGCCGGAGGCCGTGACGAACTTGCTGGGCAGGAGCGTGACGTTACGGCCGGTGGCGTTGGATTCCGGGGCGTTGGTGTACTGCCGGTAGACCTTCCCGCCCTGGGCACCGAGGGCGTCGCGGTCCATGACGGCACTGCGGTGGCTGGCCGTCGCGGGTTCCGCGGAGGCGCCCTTTGAGTTGCCGGACTTGCTGACGCAGCGTGTCGGCCACGGGGGCGCGGACGACGAAACTGGTTGCGGCGGCGGTTCCCATCGCGGGGAGCTCTCCGCTGGAAAGGAAATTCCCAGACACTGTGCTCCTCGCGAGATGCCATGTGATGCAGTCCGGGCGAAGTGCGAGTGAGCCACGAATGACGGAACTGCCTCACCAGTTCATGGGCGATTCCCTGAGATGCCGCCCGCCGAACGCCGAAGGAGAGGCCGGAGACCCGGGAACGGTGGCGGTGAAGAATGCGGGGCGCATGGCGAGGCGGCGCCCCCTGAAGCCGGCGTAGTCCTGAGCGATGGGCAAACTCTTCACGGCTTGGTTGATGGCGCGCCACCGATCGCGCGCAGGGACGTTCTTGCGGGCGTGGATGGCGTGGGCTACGGCCGCACCCAGGTCGATGGCGGACATGCTGCTCTCAATAACACGGCGTCGTCCGCGTCGCTCTCCACCTTGTTGTCCACATGCATCCATCCTCGAATTGATCCAATTGTCACAGCTAAAACATATGGGCGAATTGTGTTAACGCGCAAACTATCGGCGCCAATGGAGGCCTAGCCGGCCTGGCATCAGTGCCGGTTAAGATGCGCGCCTGGGACCACTGGAGTATTCAGGCGCGCATTTGTCTGGGCTGGTGGCAGTGGGAGGGGCAGAGTTGAAGCGCTGGCTGGCCGCAGTACTCGCCGGTGGAGTCTTGGTCGTGTCGACGACGGCGTGTGGGAGCGAAGACGCTCCGCCTCCTGTGCGCTCGGATGGCATCCACGCCCACTTCGCCGACGTCACAGCTCATGACATACATACCTGGGTGGCCGCCTCGCAGCTGCCTGACGAAACCAAGGGCCTGGTGGCCCAATCTGTTCGGAAGGCATACGTGTCGGCCGGATTTCTCGGCTGCGCGGACAAGAAGTACATTGCGCCGGTGCTGCGTGTAGAGGCGAATTTGCCCCCGGCCAACTATTACGACAAGGCTTCATTGGAGGAACGCAGCCGCCGGGAATCAGAGATCATGGTGGCCGTAAAGGCGTTCGCCCAGACCTTCCGCCCCGGCTACTTCGTGAAAGAAGAGGGAAAATTCGGCGGCTGGGAAAAATATTGGGTGGCCGATGACGAGGGTGGCGCAACCTGCACTGGGAGCGTCGAATTCTGGGGTGCGGGTCGGAGTTCCCTCAGCATGCTCACCAAGTACAACCAGAGTGAGAACCGCCCAGTGAAGTGAACGGCTCTGGCGGCTGGCTCAGAGAGCCAGCCTCTCAAAGTGGAGCCGCTGATCCTACCGAGTCCTGAGGCACTCCATCTCGGCGTGTGTGCCGGTCGTGGTGAACCAGATGCCCGCGGCTCGGGCGTGGGCGTCCGCCAGGTTGTCGTCGCTGTAGGTGACGCCCCACTGCCCCACCTCGCCGAGGGCCTCAACCAGTACGCCAAGCGCGCGGACGAGGCGAAGATGGGCTACCTCGATTTCCCCGACCTGATCCTCGCCGAGGAACTCGCCGTCCGCGACGACCACCGCCTCCAGGCCATCGACCGCGAAACCGACGTCGCCTGAGCAGTTGACCCGACTCACCGATGATTGGCTGCTGCCTGAGCCGTCGAGCGGCTTCAGGCTGTCATCGGAGCACGGAGGCCGCATCGTCGCTCTGAGCCTGGTAAACGGTCACGATCGCGGCCACAGCGTCGACTTCGATCGGTCCAGTGATCCTCAGCCAGACCAGTTCGGGCAGGCCCTCGGAGCGATCGAGTCGGCCGACCGCCTCGGCAGGCCAGGGCAGCGGCAGCTCCGGCAGGTGGACGAGGGAGATCCCGTCGACGAAGGAGGGACGCAGTCCGGGTTCCCACCGGCGGACCGAGTGGAGATTGGAGAGCGAGATCACTACGTCGGGCTTCCACGGCCCCTCGCGCAGCCATACGTCCAGCGTGTTGTCCTTGCGGTTCTCGTTGGACTCGTCCAACGAGATGCGCTCGATGAAGTAGCTGACGCAGGATTCCAGCGTCAGCGCCGCATTCGTGCATCAGTTCTTGAAGGCGTCGGTTGCCCCATGCTCGTCGACCACGGCACGAGACTACGGTGAGTGGAACGGTCCATGAGAGCTACTCCGCCGAGGCGGGTCAGTGGTGCACACAACTGCGCACGCACTGGAGCACTCAGATCAGTACGCGGACACCTGCGCGCCACGGGCAGGGAGATCTACGCCATCAACCCGCTGGCCGCCGCTCGCTACCGGGATCGCACCGGCGCCGGGAACGGCCCTGCCCGCTTCGACAAGGCCGTCTACCGACGCCGCAACGTCGTCGAACGCTGCTTCCACCGCCTCAAGCAATGGCGCGGCATCGCCACCCGCTACGACGAGCGTCCCACGGCCCGGGCACCGTCGGAACGCCGAGAGCGACGCCTGGCTCACGCTTCGGCGTAGTCGCCGAGTGCAGGCTCCAACAGGCCGAAAGCGCTCTCCGCCTCAGCGATGACTGTGGCGGAGATCTGGGCATTGTCCTGGCCGGTGAGGGTGAGTTCCTGGATGCGCTGGAACAGGGTGCGGTGCACGGCACCGAGCAGGGCGGCGGCGGTGCGGGGGGTGATGTCGCCGCGGGGTGCGTCGGTGGCGTCGGCCAAGGCATCGGCCAAGGCGGCCTCTCGCAGGTCGTGCAGGTCGCGCAGCCGGGCGGAAAGGGTGGGGCTGTCGGCGATCATGCGGGCGAATTCGGGACCGGAGAACCCGGCGACCGGATCGGCGGCTGCGGTCGCGTCGATGAAGGCGCGGCGCAGGGCCGACGAGGCCGACTCGCCGGCCTGACGGCCGGTCACCGTACTGGCCAGGGACGCGGTGAAGGCGTCCTGGTGGTCCAAGGCCAGGTCCTCCTTGCGCGGGAAGTAGTTGGTCACCGTCTTCTTCGCCACCCGCGCGGCGGCGGCGATCTCGGCGATGGTGGTCCGCTCAAAGCCCTGGGCGAGGAACAAGCCGGTGGCCACGTCGGAGATGAGCTGCCGGGTCTCCTGCTTCTTCGATTCACGCAGGCCGGCAGGGGGCTCGGAAGAGAGGACATCAGTAGTCATGGAGCAATCTTACACTCGTAGCATTTTTACGTTGACACCCTCGGGGGACTCGGGTTAAATTTACGTCCGTTGTAAATTTCCCCTGGAGCGAAGAACGGATGTGCCCATGCTCGAATCCCGCCCTGTCGCCCTGCGGATCGCACCCGTCAAGATCGGCCCGATCCTGACCGAGCGCGACAACCGCGCCCCGGCCATACCCCGCGGCAACCAGCGTCCGGCCCGCGTTCTCCCCGCACCCGCCCGACGGGTCCCCCCGAAGGCCCGCAACCTGCCGCGCCGCTCCGGCTTCTGACCTGCACCCCACCCGGCACCCGAAAGCCACTGAGGAGAACCACCTTGCAGATCACCGCGTCCACCGTCTCGCTCACCGTCGACGACGTCGCCGCGTCCCAGCGGTTCTTCACCACCCATCTCGGCTACACCGAGCAGGCCGCCGCCGATGGATTCGCCTCCCTGTCGCGCGACGACGCCGCGATGGACATCGTCCTGCTCGCACGTGGCACCGAAGTGCTGCCGGCCGACCAGCGTGACCAGCACGCCTCCGGTCTGATCCTCGCCTTCACCGCCACCGGCATCGAGCTCGAGGAGGAGCGACTGCGCGCCGAGGGCGTCGAGATCACCATGCCGCTGCGTGAGGAGCCCTGGGGTGAACGCCTCTTCCAGGTCACCGACCCCAACGGCGTGATCGTCCAGTTCGTCGAATGGGTCACCCCGCCCGGACCCGAGAACGCCTGACAGCCCAGCATGTCAGGCCGATCCTGACCATGCCCCTGAGTAGTGCCCAGCGGGGAACCTCGTGCCCGGACACAGAACCCCCGCCAACGTGCGAGGCTTTCACGCGTCACAGATCAGCCACAGGCCACCCGCACCGGTCACGGCGCCGACACCATGACACGATGCGCACACACCACACCAGCACCCTCCTCCTCGCCGCCGCCGGCCTCCTCGCCCTCAGCGGCTGCTCCGAGGCCGTCACCAGCGAGCCGAAGCCCGACGACAAGGTTGCCGCCTCGCCGTCCGCATCGCAGTCGAGCGTCGCCCCCGAGGCGCCCAGCTCCGCAGCTGCAGCCGCCGGCATCCCGCCCGGCCCCGCCCCCGAGCAGCGCGCCATCTACCTCGCCGCGCTCAACAAGATCGACCCCGAGATCGTCAACGGCAAGGACGACAAGGCCGTCAGCCGCGGGCTGAGTCAATGCCAGTCCATGAAGGACGAGAAGGACCCGACCAAGCGTGTCGAGTCCACGAACCGGCGCTTCATCAGCCCCAACCATCCGGACGGCTTTGGCCCCACCAAGGCCGCCTTCATCCTCGCCGCCGTACAGACCAACCTCTGCCCCACGTACTGACGGAGCCACAGACCACCACGGTGCGGGTGGGTGCGGGTACGGCCGCCCGGGACGGGGCCCTGGGCGGCACACCGCAGACGGGGAGGCGGCGTGGCCAAGCGGACCGACCTCACGACCTGCGCCTACCGCAAGCAGCGCGCCCGCCTCCTCGTCCGACGTCTGCCAGCCCTGCGGCCGTGCCGGCGCAGACGTCACGGACCACCTCCCCCGGTGAGCCGCGGCGGCGACAAGGACGTCGACGAGGTGTTCGCGTACGCGTGGCTCCGACCATCCCCACGCCTCGACGCCCGCGTGCGGCCGTCCGTCGGCCCGCGGGCGGGGCGGTAGGGCGGCGCGGTCACATCTTTTGCGGATGATGCGCAACCGTTCCGCCGTCCTTCATGTCCCAGCATGCAGGAGCGACCAACTCCAATGACGACCAGGGGGAAACATGAAATTCACCCGTCCCGTCCTTACCACCACCGCATTCGCCGCCCTGGCCCTGGGGGCCACGACCGCGCTGGCGGCGCCCGCCACCGCCGCGCCCAACACCACGCCGCAGAAGGTCTGCGGAAGCGCCTACAAGACGGTGAACTCGGCCGCCATCGGCTCGCTGGGCACCGTCTACCTGACGTACAACGCCTCGAACGGCAAGAACTGCGTCGCGACCATCCGCAACAACCCGGGTGCGGCCGTGGACATGGCCCTCTGGATCGAGGTTCCCGAAACCTGGGAGCGGGGCGAGGACTACGGCCGGTACACGTCGTACGCGGGCCCGGCCTACGTGTACGGCAAGGGCCACTGCGTCGACTGGGGCGGGGGCATCAGCAACGTGCACGTGCAGGTGTACAACTCCAACTGTGGCGCGCGCAAGGAGCACCGGGTCACCGAGGTCCGCTGACCCGAGCTCCTCCTGACCGCGACGTTCCGTGCCGTCGTACGGTCGTTCGGGGGCAGGACCTGCGACCCGACGACCGCACGGGAACCGCCGTGGTCCGGCTCGCCCCGGCAGACTCGCCGAGTTCTGCCGGGGCGAGGGCGCGTCCGGCCTCCTCCCTCGGGTGCGCAGCCGTCCGGTCGGCGCGTCGCCGTAGCCGTAGCCGGTGCACCTGTAGCAGCTGCGGTCCTGGTTCGGCCGACAGCACTCACCCGGACCGACATCCAGCTGCTCGGCGGCGAAACGGACCACCGCCTCCGGGACCACGGACAGGTCCTCGGTCCAGCTCGACCTTCCGCTTCTCAAAGTGCTCCTCGAACTCGGCCCAGTCCTGTTCGGAGACCTCGCCGTACCCGGCAGCTGGTCTGCTGGTCTCAGGGAGCGACGGTGGTCCCTGCCCCTGCTCCTTACCGCGCTCTCGCGGCCTTGGGATGCCTCACCGTTCGCCCCGTTCATGCCTCAGCTATTGCGGTCAAGTACGACCACGTCGTCTCCCATGCCGATGACGATGCCTTGGCCGACGGCGGTCATGCACTGGGCCCGCGTCGGTAGCGCGACCTTCTCCCGGAGCCTGGCCGGCGCGAGATCCCAGACGTGGACCGTACCGCTGCCGTCAAGGGTGATGGCGTCCGTACGGTCGTCCCGCGTGGTGCAGGCCACCGCGAGCACTCCTGACGGGTGTCCCGCAAGGATGGACCGCAGGGTGCCGTCCGTCAGATCCCACACTTGCACTGCGGTGTCGTTCCCGCCCACGGTCAGCGCGTGGGGACGGCCCTCCAGGACGGTGCCGGCGAGTGCCCGTATCCAGTGGTGCCCTGTGTGGACGGTGGCGGTGACGCGTCGGCCCTTCTCCGTGAGCCTCCACAGCCGCAATGCGGCGTCATCGCTGCCCGTGAGGAGGTGGGGGCGGCCGTCGAAACTGACGGGCTCCATGGCCCGCACCGCCGACCGGGTGCGGTCGCTGCGGAGCGGGCGCTCCACGTCCTCGTCCAGATCCCACACACGTATGGTGCGGTCCTGGTCGGAGGTGACCACGTAGGGACGGCCGTTGACGTCCGCCCACGCCACGGTCTCCACCCGGCGGTCGGGTCCGGGAAGGTCCCGAAGCCCGGTCCCTGCGGCGAGGTCCCAGACCCGGGCTACGCCGCAGCAGCCTCCGACGGCAGCGTAGGGGCTGTCGTGGACCGTTGTGCACGCCAGCGCCTCCACACGGTGCCCGTGGGGCAGGGTGCCTCGTTCCGTCCCATCGGCCAGGTCCCAGACCCGTATTGTGGTGTCGCCTCCGGTGACGACGTGCGGACGGCCGTCGATCTCCACGGCGTCCACGGCCTGCACGGTCCCGGTGTGGCCCTTGTGTCCCGCGGGCAGGGCGGCGTCACCCAGGTCCCATACGCGCGGGGGCGCGGAATGGCCGCCGCTCACAGCGTACGGGCGCCCGTCGATCTCGGTGCTGGCCAGCGCGTCCACACAGCCGTGGTGTCCGGTCAGGACGGCGCGCTCCGTGTCCTCGGTCAGATCCCACACGTGCACCGTGCAGTCACCACCGGCGGTCAACACGTGGGGGCGTCCACCGAGGTCGAAGCAGCTCACGGCAGCTATCCACGAGGTGTGCCCGTCCAGCACAGCGCGCTGCGAGCCGTCGGTCAGGCACCAGACCCGTGCCGCGCGCTCCCCGCCGCTCCCGGTAATGGCGTGGGGGATGCCGTCGATCACCGTGCAGGCCACCGAGTAGACGGCCGACGTGTGACCGGTGAGCACGGCCCGCTCGACGCCGTCCTCCAGGTCCCACAGCCTCACCGTGTTGTCACAGCCCCCGGTCACGGCCACGGGGCGGCCGGCGACCTCGGTGAACGCCACCGCTCGTACTTCCTCGGTGTGGCCGGACATCCGCGCACGTTCCGACCCGTCGACCAGGTCCCACAGCCGGACCAGGCAGTCCTCTCCCGCAGTGACGGCGTGCGGCCGGCCGTCGATCACCGTGCAGCCCACCGCGTGTATCCAGCCCTTGTGACCTCCGAGGGCGAACCGCTCGACCCCGGTCTCCAGATCCCATACCCGTAGGCTGCCGGAGCAGGTTCCTGTGACGACATGGGGACGCCCGTCGATCTCGACGCAGTCCAGCGCGTAGACCCCGTCGTCCTCGGTGATGACAAGGCGTTCGGTTCCGTCGACCAGGTCCCACACGCGGACGTTGGCGTCGTAGCAGCCGGTCACCGCGTGGGGACGCCCGTCGATGACGGTGCACGCGACGGCGTCCACGCCCAGTCCCGTCTTGGTGAAGCGCAGCGCTGGATGGACCATCGTGCCGGTCGCCCAGCGCGGCCGCCACGGGCGGCCGCGAGACAGCTCCCGGGCGAGGCCGGTCTCACCGTGGCGCGCGGCGTCGACGGCGAGGATGTCCCGTCTTTCGGGCAGGGTCGCGGTGGCATGGACGTGGACGGATGCCCGGTAAATGCTCCGCCGCACCGCCCCCTGGGACGAGCCCGGGATGTTGAGCGCGCGGAGCAGTCCCCGCGGGGCCGCGTGCACCATGTACTCGGCGTCCTCGAGTATCTCGTCCAGGGCACCGGCCGCGGCGGCGTGGGCGGCGAGATGGTTGACGATGTACGGGGCGGCAGCCAGCCAGTCGCGGTGCCCGCTGTCCTCGTCGAGGGGCACCTCGGCCAGCAACGCGCTCGTGACGGCCCGTTGCGTCTGCCGCTCGCCCGACCGGGCTTCCCGGGCACTCAACCGGTAGGCCACACCCTCCGGTGTCTGCGTCTCGACCAGGAGTTCGCCCGCCCGGTCCCGGAACGCGCTCACGTCCTGAGCCGTCCACGGGTGACCCGACAGGGCACGTGCCAGTACCACCCACAGGGCAAATGGCAGACCCCCGCCTTCGGCGAACGCCAACGGCCGCAACAGCGCGGCTTCGTCGTCGGAATCCAGCGTCGGCCCGACGGCCCTGTTACCGTTCGCCATCGTCACACGCTCCTCGCAGCCCGTTCACGACCCCGTCCCTCCCCACTGCGGGTGGACGGGTCACCAACCTGGCCACGGATGCTACAGACAGCCACTGACATTGATAGCCGTCCGTGGGTTCCTGTGGTCGTGGCTCTGCCACTGACTGGCGCCCAGCTGGGCTGACTTCGGGCTGTACCGTCCGGCTGCCGGGGCTCGCTCTTCTCATGGCTCCGGCCAGGTGGAACATGACCTGATGGGAGGTAGCGACCGAGCGCCGCACGCGGGGGCCGATGTCAGGGGTCCAGCCCCAGACCACACCCACGCCGATACCCGACACTTCGCCAGTACGCTGATCTTGTTAGCGTTTTTTGCCATGACGACTGACGATTTCCGCCGTGATCTCACTGCCATCTGCAAGGCTGCGGACAGCGGCTACCTACTGCAAGTGGTTCGCGAGGGCAGTGGCGAGCCCCTCGCCGAGAAGGACCTCTCACACTGGCCTGACTGGCCGACCTTCCCGGCCGACGCAGCCCATGCGGCGGGGTGCGAGCTCGTCATGCTCGGCTACATGATCTGGCCTGACACGGCCACCTCCGACTCGCTGATCGGATGGCGTCCTCTACAGGGCCAGCAGGCATGGTCAGCGAAGGTCGGCACCTTCGACCAACTGCAGGCCGCCGGTATCTGACGGCAGCGGGCTGCGAGGTCGTCGGGCCGCAGACGGAGCGAGGCAGTTCCCGAGGCCGCAGCCTGGAGCGCCGAGACCCAGCCGCGCAGCCGGCGCGACAGCACTTGCTCCAGCTTGACCAGGGCCCGTACGGCCCGAGCCATCAGACGGCGACACGCTCACAGCCATACCCGGAACCCGCCCGGTCCTGGGCCCCCGGCTCTGCTGCTGCTGTTGTTGCTGCGCAACTGCTGCGGCGGACGCCGGGGCGGGTGCCTGCTGGCGTCGCTGGGCGGCGACCTGGCGGGCACGGAAGGCGCGGGCGGCGTTCTCGGCCTTGCGAAGGCAGGTGGGGAAGAAGCGGCAGCCCTCACTGGACCAGGTCGGGGTGCGGGTGGCCTCCGCTCGCCGGGCAGGCGTACAGCTGGAGGTGATTGGCGTCCAGCACCGTGATCTCGGGCGGATTGGACCAACTGTCGTCGGATGCGCCGGGGAACCGGTCCTCGTACGGGATCCAGCTCGTGCTGTTGCGGTGCCATTCGGACGAGGCGATGGTCAGCAGCGGCGTCATCGCGGTACCGCAGGCCACACAGAACCGCGGGACGGGGTCGGTGAGTCCCCAGGGGGCCCAGCCACCGATCTTCCAGCCGGGGGCGTGGGACAGCGCGTTGTCGTAGAGCTCCGGCGGGTCGGCATCGTCGACCACGATGCCCGCCGCCCGCCAGGGCGCGGGGTCCGTGATCTGCCGCTTCAACTCCTCTGGGAGTTCCAGCGAATCGGGGTACTCGGTGACCTGCTCCGGCGCAAGCACGCACGGCACAGGCACGTAGAGGTCCTCGTCCGCGTCAAACGGCTCGGGTGGCGCGGCCAGCACGTCGGTGACATCCGCGGCGGTCCGCCAGGACAACTCGATCGGAATGCTTGAGTCCGGCGCGTGCTCCGAAGGGCACCACAGGACCTGCAGCAGGTCGGTCCGCCCGGGCGGCCGCAGCAGGGGTATGTCCCGCGCGTACAACTGGGCCACGGGCACCAAGGGGTGGAGGCCTTCATGCTCGATGCGGCAGTACCGCCAAGGTTCCTGCGCGGGCCACAGCAGGGGCCCGCCGATCGAGCTGTCGTGCACCGTGGGAGAGCCGGGACGCGGGTGCAGCCGGACCGCTGGGCGGGCCAGAGGGGCCAGCGCGGGGAAGACCGCGGCGATGTCGACAGGCCGCGGCGGGGTGGTACGTGTGCCATTCATGACGATGATCTTGCCAACACTCTCTGACAGCGGGCCTGACCCAACAGGACGAGCCGCCTTCCTGCGTGCGGCACCCCCCTGCCGGCGCGAGGCGCAAAGCGGCACAACCGCCTGTGCGCAACCGACCCCAGCCGTGCACGCGCCAGAGTTCAGAGAAGTGAGGCCAAACGAGATCGCGCCGCTCCATGGGTCGCACCTTGGAACCTTCCGCCTGGGACCCTGAACCCAGGGTCGCACCAGCGGAGATGGCTGTGGGCGGCGTACACCAGGTGGGTGCGGAAGTGGAGGGGGAGTGACGTGTGGCTTGCCGCACCGGCGGACCCGTGCCTGCGCTGTAGCGAGGGGCGGCCGCGCCGGTTCGGCGACGACGTCTTGGTCCTGGTGTTCGCCCATGACTTCGTCGTCTTCCGCGCCGACGGGCAGGTGCCAGAGCCGTACGGAAGCACGCAGTCTTAAAGTCCCAGGTCACCAAGACTGTTCCCCGCACATGCGGGGATGCCCCCGCGTGGTGAGTCTCGGCCAATCAGTGGCCGCCGGTGTGCCCCATGCCGGATAGCGGAAGTGGCCCGGTACCTCTGTCCCCTGTGGTTCGGTGTGGAGTGTTCACCGCGTCCGCGGAGCAACCGAAACGAGACGCGGTCCCCGTCGAGGGGAACGAGGTCGGCATCTGAACGGATACGGTCGGGCCCGCCAACGCCGACAGCACTCACCACGGAGGCTGTCCAGCGGCAGGCGCCGAAGCGAGGGGTTGTCACCCCCCGGTCACGCAAGCCGACCCTGCTGTGTCTTCCACGGACCAGGGACCGACGAACAAGGGATGAGCGCGCAGATGAAGACGACGATCCAGTCAGCATTGGGCACCGCACTGCTCCTGGCCGCCATCACGGCCACCAGTGGCTCTGCCGCCGCCCAGGTGCCGGGGGCGGACGCCCCGGCCGCACACCAGGCCCGGCTGCAAGGGCAGTGGACCGAGCCCGTCGACAAGAACCGCCCGGGAATCACCTTCTACATCCAGAAGCTGACCTTCACCGCGGACGGCCGTTTCGAGCAGATCAACAACGTGATCTGCAACCTGGACAATTGCCCCGCTTTCAAGATCGGCGTCAACACGGGCACCTACCGCACGGAGGGAAGGACCATTCACCTCGACGGCAACCTCTCGGACCTCCACGGCTCCGTCCGAAACAGCAACACCATCGTCCTGGACAAGCACGTTCTTCACCGCACGGCTGCCGACGTCTCGGAATAGATCGCTGGGCTTTGGTCTCGAGCCCGACGCAGGGCGGCGGCCTCAAACGCCGCAGCTTGGCGGCGCTGTGCCCGGGCAGCCTCAATTTCCAGGTTTTGACGGAACGGGAGGAAAAGAACAGTGTTGCGATCACCTCGAACGAATCGTTCGGAGGCTGGACCAAGACGTTCACCGGCCCCCGGCTCTGCGCGACCATCGTCGACCGCCTCACCTTCGGCGGGAACGTCATCCAGACCGGAACCGAGTCCTACCGCCTCGCCCACACCAAAGCCCAATCTGATCGGGCCCAGGTTGGCTGACCAGCAGTTCTTCCCCAAAACGCTGGGCCGTTCGAGGAGAGCGCCCGTATGTTGGCGTCATGGTGGATGAGGGAGAGCAGCAGCTTTTCGTGAACCGGTGGGGCGAAACGTCCGGATCGGAGCCGGCTGGACGCGAGCCCTACCGGGAGACCTGCCGCTGCTTCGACCAGCGCAAGCCGCACCCGCGTGCTCGCGTCGGGTTCCACACCGAGCTCCAGGACACCTCGGCTCCGGGCTGGCAGCACCTGCTTGAGCTCATCGACGAGGCGGTCGCCGACGGCCGGGAAGAGTTCCGTCCCCTTGTTGAGCTCAGCCCCGAGGAACGGCGGCAGGTCATCACTGTGCCGCCGGCCATCGGCAAGCTGACGGCGGTCAAGCACCTCGTGCTCCATGGCAGCAACCTCGTCCGACTCCCACCCGAGATCGGAGCGATGAGCAGCCTGGAGGAGTTCACCCCTTACACCTCCTACCGGCTTCACTGGTTTCCCTACGAAATCACCAGATGCACCAGGCTCATGAGGAGCACGGTCAGCACGCGTTCTCTGTTCGGAAACTACAAGCTGCGAGCACCGTTCCCCCGGCTTGCGCAAGCCCGCAGCTCGGTCGCAGACCTCGACACAAAAGGCTTGGACGCACGCCGCTGGGGCACGACAGCGGTCTCATCATGCAGCGTCTGTGACCAACCCATAGAGCAAGGCGGGCTCCACCCGGCCTGGATCTCCTTGCGCGTGGCCACGGATGTCCTGCCCCTCCTGGTCAACGCATGTTCTCCGCAATGCGTGGCCGCCCTTCCCCAGGCGCCCGAGGAGTACGTCCAATCCGCGCATACGGGCGGCCGGGTCAGCCAACCCGCAGCTGACTGGGACTGAACAACAAGCACCTCATCGCACACACAGGCGACAACAAATCTCTGTTCCGGCACAGATCTTGGGGAGCGATCGCAGAGAGTCGCAGCGTTCGACGATGCGGGTGTCCTGTCTCATCCAATCGATGCGTCTGCTGAGCGAATCCGGTGGCTTGGCTGGCGCGATCCATCATGCGGCCGTCCGAAAGTTCGCGATGCAGGTGCTCAGAGCGGGACTGGAGGATGTCCAGGGCCTCGTGGATCGAGCAGCCGAGGTGGTCTCGGCACATCTTGATGCCCTTGACGGGCATGCCGCTGGGGACGTGCTCGGCTAGCAGGGCACGCAACTGCTCGGCGGCTTGGTCGCGCTCTGCCTCGTCCAAGTTCTCCGAGGGCCTCGATGCGAGCCTGCCAGGAGGCCTCCTGTACAAGCCGCGCCCGCTCCACCTGGCCTGCGTCGGCAGTCTGCAGGGCGGTTGCGGTCTGGTCCAGGCGCTCCAGTTCCGCCTGCTCCCTCTGGGCATCACCCGCCCGAACCAACGCGCTACCGCCCGCCGGAATGCTTTCCAGGTGTCTGTCCCCGCAGCCTGTACGACCGCGCTGCCGCCAGCTGCAGCCAGAATCGCCAGTGCCTCCACCCGCATCTTCCGGCCCCCTCACCTGAGCGGCCTCTCTTACCGTAACGCCGCACGAGGCGCCCCACAGGTGACGCGACGCGGGCGTAGAGCCTCACCGGACCACCCCTGCACCACCCTCCTCGCCCGCCATCCGTTGGTCCATTGGGTAGTCGGGTCCGACTGCCGGGGCAGGGCTGCGCCTCCGTGCCCGGAAGACCGCAGTCGGAGAATCAGCTGTCGAGCAGGCCCAGCTCGTTGTCGGGCCGGCACAGCGGGCATGCCACGACGCCGGGCACGGTCAGCGGAATCTGCCGAATGCTCTGCGCGGTGGAGGGGCGAGCTCGGCCGGTCATGGGGCAGTCGCCGGTGTGGAGGCGCGCCGGGGTGCAGCGCGCGCCGATGCCGTATTCGATCCACCACTGCGGGGGCGCAGGGAGCGGCCGACGGCGCGCGCACCGAGAACGCGCCGTCGCGGTACTCCACGACGAGCTCGGGTTCCCCGCCGGGCGCGGCGACGGCCTGGTGACGGAGCTCGGAGCGAGCCCGGTCGGGGCGGCGGAGCCGTGCGGCCGGATCGGATCGTACGATGACCTCATGACCAGCACGATGCAGCCGTCGAGTCGTCGCCCTGCCGGGCGCGGCTTCGTGCTGCTGGTGCTGGCAGTGCTGGCCGGTGTGCTGGCGATGCACGGCCTCGGGCCTGGACCGGTGTCCGCGAAGGCGCCGTCGGCTGCCAATGGCCACGCCATGGCGATGACCCACAAAGATGCTCGTCAGCAGGTGGTCGGCGGCTGCTCGCACACTGACGGTGGAATGGGCCACGCGGAGCACGCGGATGCCACGTGTGCGGCAGCCGCTGTCGGCACCGCCTACGCGCCTCCCGTCCTGGCCGCGGCTCTCGATACCGGGCCCGCACCGGTGGTACTGACCGGCAGTGCGGCTGGGACCTCTGAGGGCGGGCGTGCACCGCCCGATCTCGCTGAGCTGCAACTCCTGCGGATATAGGACCGCTCGCACGGCACCCCTTGTCCCGGCATGGCCGGCAGGGAATGTCGCGCTCCGGCACGTCCTCATTCCGTATCGCGCCCTGCCTGCTCGGGCGCGCATCAAGGAGTCTCACCACCATGAACAAGAACCTCATCCGCCGGACCGCCCTCGTCGCCGTCGCGGGTGCCGCCTCCCTCGTGCTCGCCGCGTGCGGGTCGAGCGATGACACCTCCGCCGGGCACAACGGTCACAACCCGTCGCCCTCCGCCTCCTCGTCCGATCCGGCCACCCAGGGCCGGCACAACGCGGCCGACGTCGCGTTCGCCAAAGGGATGATCCCCCACCACCGTCAGGCTGTGGAGATGGCCGGCCTCGCACCGACCAGGGCCGAATCCGCCGAGGTCAAGAAGCTTGCCGACGAGATCCAGAAGGCCCAGGACCCGGAGATCAAGACCCTCTCCGGCTGGTTGACCTCCTGGGGTGAGCAGGTTCCCGCCGACGGCGCCATGGACCACTCCGCACACGGCACCGACGGCGGCATGATGACGCCCGAGGAGATGGACAACCTGGAGAAGGCGTCCGGCAAGGCGTTCGACACCGCCTTCATGAAGCTCATGATCAAGCACCACGAGGGCGCGGTGGCGATGGCCAAGACGGAGAAGGCCGACGGTTCCTTCTCCGAGGCCAAGACGATGGCGGACGCCATCATCACCTCGCAGACCGCCGAGATCACCAGGATGAACGGCCTGCTCGGCAAGAGCTGACCCACCCGGGCGGAGGGGTGCACCGGGGCCGTACAGCCTGGCACACCCCTCCGCCTTCTGCCTGGGTTCGGCTCTCACGGAAACCCCAAGGGGGGTATTTGGTTGGGTCCACGCCGGGGCCTGATCGCCGTCACCCTCGACGGCCTGCGCCCGGTTCCCTGAACCCGCCGATATCACCGCTTCGTTTGGTCAAAAGCGGGGGCAACGAGCAGCGCCTTCCGGCCACCGGATAGGGTCACGGCGTGATCACGGCCCGCCCTGCGCTCAGCACCACGCGGACCCGCCATCAGGCGGGCCCGCTGCGGCTGCTGTGGCTCGCCGCGCTGCTGTTCGCATTCCTCTACACCCACGCGGCCGGAGCCGACAGTGCCTCCGCGCACGTCTCCGGCGGCGCCGTCACGGTGCCCCACCTGGCGCCCGCCGACACCGGCGGTGCACTTGACCACGACGCCCAGCAGCACGACCGCCGTGACGACGCCGGCGGAGGCGGCGGCCACTCGCACCCAGCGGAAGCGTGCGCCTCCGGCCACCCGCAGCAGAGCTGCGACCTCCCGCACCCGACAGCCATCGCCGTGCGGACTCCCTTCTCCGCCGCGACTGCGCCGCAACCCTGGACCCAGCTCCCGCCCTGCGGCCTTCCTCCCCTGCACAGTTCCCTCAGTTCAGTGGTGCAGCAGGTATAGATCCGGGCTTTTGTCCCGATCCGTCCTGACTCTCATCGCCAACCCCGGACCGCTGCCACTGCGGCACGCCGGGTGATGAGCCACGTACGCACCCAAGGAACCAACCCATGACCTCCGCCCAACTCCTCGACGCCCACACCCCGCCGACCCCCGGCCTGCCCGCTGCAGGGCGAGCTGCCCGGCGCAAGGCCCAGTCCTCCCACAAGCGTTCGCTGGCCGCCCGCTATCTCGGCTCCGTCGGCTACTTCGTCGGCGCCGGACTCATCAGCGGCGCCGTCGTTCACCACCCCCTCGACCCCGACCGCTACACCCGCATCGCCGCCTACGGCGCACTCGTCTTCCTCGCCGCGACCGTCCTCAACGAGTTCCTCCTCACCCGCGAGCGGCCCGGCCTGCCGCGCATGCTCGTCGTGATCGGCTCCTCGCTGCTTCTCTCCTTCGGCATAGGCATGCTCAGCGGCGGACTCCAGCACTTCGACGACTTCCCCGTCCGCGGCGCCGTCCTCGTCCCCGCCGGCATCGTCGTCTCCTTCATCGCTTACGTCATCAAGGACGCCGACACCCCTACCCGCCGCATCTTCAGCATTCTGGGCCTGGCCGTTGTCGCAGTCGCGGCCCTCGCTTTCTTCGGCCTGCGTGAAGTCGCGGCATCGATGGAGTCCACGCCCGGGGGCGGTCACAGTCACGGCACCGGCGAAGAACCCGCCGCAGACGACCACGCCCCGACCACTACCTCCTCCCCGGCCACCACCCCCGTTCCGGGTATCTCCGGATTGCCCAACCCCGCCTCCCCGTCCCCGGCCCACAACGACGGACACGCCGGCCACTGACCGACCAGAGTCTTCCGTTGAGGCGCTGTCCGTATCGCGTCCCCGCTGGCCACCAACGGGGACGCGCAGATCATCGAAGCGATCTCTACGGCCCGGTACAGCGCCACCGTGGCTGGCTGCCCCCGTCCGGCGGCCCTGCCCAACCCGGGCCGCCCGGACGGCAGGCGCACTCTCGGTCCGGCAGAGGAACGCCGGCACACGGTCGAGGAATACCGCTCCGTTGGAATGACGCTCCCCGCCAGCCGGAGCGTCGGCGTGGACGGCGGCCCGGCGGGAGGCGTTCGCGAGCGACCAGCGCCGGCCGGCCTCCCTGGTTGCGGTGACGGCCCGCTCGAACCGGTCGAAGGCCGACCAGGACCCGGCGGAGTGGCTGCCGCCGTCCCTGGCCGCGCTGTGCCGGTACGGCGCTGTTGCGTGAGGGGGTCGTGGCTGTCAGGTCAAGACGACGCACCCCAGCTGCTCCAGCTCGCTGATGAGCGGCAGGGAGGGATCGACCCCGTTCCAGCGCAGATCCAGCTTCTCCAGCGAGGGCATCAGGGTGAGCCAGTCGGGCAGCCCGCCGAGGTGATTGCCCCGCAGGTCGATCTGACGCAGTCGCGGGAGGCCGGCCAGAGACTCCGGCACCTCGGTCAGGGAGTTCTCGCGTAGGTCCAGGTGACGCAGTTCGTGCAGCTTGGCTGCTGACGACGGCAAGTGCTCGATCGCGTTTCCACGGAGCCACAGCTCACGCAGGCGGCGGAGCCGGCCGATGGCATCGGGCAGGGCGGTGAGCCGGTTGTGCTGCGCCCTGAGCTCGATGAGGCCGCTCATCGCACCGATGGTCTCCGGCAGGGTGGTGAGCGAGTTCTCACCGACGTTGAGGTAACGCAACCGGGTCAGGTTTCCCAGAGAGTCGGGGATCCGAGACAGCTGGTTGTCGTGCAGGTAGAGGCAGTCGCTGAGCTCGGTCAGCTTGCCGAGTTCTTCGGGCACCGACGTGAGCGCGTTGTGGCCCAGGTCCAGGGTTTTCAGCCGGTGGAGCTGCCCGATGTCCGGCGGGAGGGCCGTGAGTCCGTTGTCCGCGAGGATCAACACATCCAGCTCGGTCTTCCGCCAGACCGACTCGGGCACCTCTCCGAGCTCTTGACGCCACAAGTTCAGTGTGTGCCTCACGGCCATCTCCCCTTCGTCACCAGTCCGGGCTCCGATTCTCGTCCGGGGCCTCACCCAGCGGCGACGGCCTCAAGGGCGACCGCGTCCGCCGTCAGCGCTCCGGGCCGCAGAGCCATCGCGAGGCCGGCGACGATCTCGGTACGGAAGCGGGAGGCCGGGGTGCTCATCGCCCCACGCGATCCGTCTCAGCTGCGGGACGACCGGTGCGGTACCGGCACGCTCTGCACCAGCGTGCTGCCGCTCCCCTGCGGGCGGCCCGATCACGTCCAGGCCAGGTAGCCCACGTTCTGGTCGTACGCGACGGTCACTCCGTCGCCCACCGGGGCGAGGGCGGCGACCGGCCCCGGGAGGTGGAACGGCTGGTGGAGCGGCCTGCCGGTCCCGGCGTCCCAGGCAGCCACCCGGCGGCCGGCGCCACCCACGATCACCCCGGTCCGACCGTCGACGGACATGGTCGCGGCCACGGCGTGGACAGGAACGCCGTGGCCCGTGATGGTCCGCACCCGGGATCCGTCCAGCAGGTCCCACACTGTGATCTGCCCCGCACGGTCCCCCACCACCGCCACCACCGGCTGGCCCGGGAGCTCCGTTACGGCGAGAGCGAGCACCGTCGCGGTGTGCCACAGGGTGCGCAGGGGCCGGCCGGTGGCGAGGTCCGCCACGACGACCCGCTGGTCGCAGCCGATCAGGGTGACGGGCTGGCCGCCCGGCAGCACGGCGGACGTCGCGGCGACCACTGTCGAGGTCGATGCGGGCAGCGCGCGGATGAACCGGTGGGCCGTCAGGTCCCACAGGGCGGTGGACCTGTCCTTGTTCCATGCGACCGCGACATCGGGGCCACCGGGCAGCGATGCCACGGCCAGCGCGTTGATGACCCGGCTGCCGGAGACGAGCCTCGTGAGCTCCCGGCGCGTCTCCAGATCGCACACGGTGACCCGTCCGTTGTTGCCACCGACGACCAGCAGGCCGCTTCCGTCGGGGCGCACCAGGGTCGCCAGCGACCACACCCGGGGACTGTGGACGAAGCCCCCGGGGTCGGCTCCGCTCGGCACGTCCCTGACGTTCACCGTGTTGTCGTTGCCGCCGGTGATCACCACGGGCCTGCCGTTCGACGGCACGGCCGTCACCAGCGCCCGGACCTGGCCGCGGTGCCCACGGTTGGAGCGTTCGGGCGCGTCGTCGGCCAGGGTCGCGGTCCAGGTCGTCACCGTCTTGTCGTGACCGCCACCCACCACCACTGTCTGCCCGTCCGGGAGCGTGGCGGCCGACACCGAGTTCACCAGAGCGCCGTGCCCGGTGAAGGCACGGACCTCGGAGGCGGTGGCAAGATCCCATATGACGGTCCGCCGGTCATTGCCCGCGGTCACCACGGCGACGTTCCCGTCCGGCAGCACCACCGTCCCCAGCACCCGCACGCGCGCCCGCCTGTCGTGGCCCCGGAGCCTGCGGATCACCGAACCCGAGTCCAGGTCCCACACCACGACGTCGGCGTCCACGGCGGCGAGAGCCACAGGAGTGCCCCCGGGGAGCGTCGCCGCCGCCAACGCGCGGACGAGGGCCGTGACCTCCAACAGGTGGATGTCCTCGCCGGTGAGCGGATCCCAGACCCGGACGTGCCCGCCGTCGCCCGTGAGGAGCACGGCCGGACGCCCGCCGGGCAGCGTCAGCGACGCGAGGCTGCGCTGCACCACGGCCGGGTCGGTGAGCGTGCGGAGGCACTGTCCCGTCGTCAGATCCCAGACGATGACGCGTTGGTCGTTGCCCGCCGAGACCACCAGGGGACGCTCCCCGGGCAGCACGGTCACCGCACGAACGGCCTTTTCGTGTCCGGTGAGCGTACGAATGTGCCGCCCCGTCGTCAGGTCCCAGACGACGATGCCCTCCGACTTGCCGGCGGAGAGGCCGACGGCGGTCTTGTCGGGCAGCACGGCGGTGGCGGTGGCCCAGACCATGGAATCGTGCACCAGGGTCTGCAGCCGCGCCGGGTCGGCCGTGGTGCCGGTGGCCCAGACCGGCAGCGCCGCCGCCGGGCGCCCGTTCACCGGCACGGCGGCGAACTCCCGTGCAAGGTCGCTGGTCCGCCACACCGCCGCGTCCAGCGCGAGCAGATCGCGGCGTGCCTCCGGCCGGTGCCGCAGCGGGTGGTGCGAGGTGGAAGTCCGGTATATCCGGGCACAGCCGGTGGCGCGTCCGCTGTGCGCGTGCCGCAGCTGGGGCGCCAGGTGTCCCGGATCGGCGTGAACGAGGAACCGGGCGTCCTCCAGCAGGGCGTCCAGCGCCGCGGGCCCCGCGGCGCGAGCGTGGTCGGCCGCATGGCGGGTGAGGTAGGGCACGGCCTGTTCCCAGTCCAGGGCATCGGACGGCGTACGCGGCACGGTCTCCAACAGTGCCGTGTGAAGGACCACCGGGTCGACCCGCCTGACGGTGTGGTCGGCGAGCGCCTGGTGGTAGTAGCGGTAGAGCAGGCGATGGTCGGTGTCGACGGTGGTGCGCAGGTAGAAGGCCGCCGTGGCCAGCGCGCGCCGGGTGTCGGCGAGCTGCGGGGTCGGCCGATCTGCGGCGCGCCGGCGGTGGGCGAGGGCTGCCGCGTGGACGAGGCTCAGCGGCATCCCGTCGCCGCATGCCTGACCGAGGACGTCCAGCACCGGCCTGATCCACGCATCACGGCGGGCGAGGGCGTCGACGTGGAGGTCGAAGACCCCGGTGATGCTGCACGGCGGTCCGCCCGGCTCGCGCTCGGGGCTGGTCAGGAGGTGGTCGGCGTAGAGGGCGGCGACCAGGAAGGCCCCGCTGTCGGTGTACTGGGCGATCCGCTCGGCGATGCGGCGCACAGTCGCCTCGCCGAATGCGACGCCCAGCACGCCCTCCAGGTAGGTGTACAGGTCCGCGGCGAGCTCGAGGCGCTGCGTCGCGGTCCTCGGCTCCAGGTCGAGGAGGGACGACGGGCGGCTGCGGACGTACTCGTGCAGGGTGGGCAGGGCGTCCCACCAGGGACGGGTGCCGAGCAGCACGCGGCAGTCGGCCGGATCCCGCGCGAAGTCGCCGATCAGCGGCAGGAGCAGGTGGTCGAGCACGGCACGGGGATCGTCCGCCTCGTCCAGGGCGTCGAGGATCAGTAACGTCGAGGCGGTGCCGCGGATCTCCTCGACCAGGGCGGCGGTGTCCACCGGATCGTCGTGTTCGGAGGCGTCCTCCCGGCCGCCGGCCGCCGGGACGGAACGCCCGCCCGGCTGCGCCGCGGTCAGGCGCAGCTGGTGGTGCAGCTGGCGGTGCAGCGAGTCGGTGATCTGTTGAAGGGTGAGCCGGCGGGCGTGCACGGCCAGCACCCGGTCGGCCGGCTGGGGCCGGAAGGAACGGACGACCGCGCGGACGGGGTTGCCGAAACGCCGGAGCTCGGGGTGGGTCAGGCAGGCGGTGACCCCCAGCAGGGCGGACTTCCCGGTGCCCGGGGCGCCGGTGACCACCAGCAGCCGCTCCGGGGCGGACGAGGAGTCGTTGACCCAGCCCTCGATCCGCTCCAGGGCGCTCTTGCAGCCGGCGAAGTGGACGGTGTCGGGGTTGCGGCGACCGGCGGCCCGGGTGGCGAAGTGCAACGGGTCCAGGCCGGGTGAGCAGGCGTTCGCGAACTCGCGCAGCTGCGGATTGACGCTGTCCAGCAGGGCGGCCTGCGGATCTCGGGTGTGGGCCGGATTGGGCAGGAACTGAGGCACCTCACCGACGGTCGCCTCCTCGCGTGGGGTGCACACCACGCCGCCGTCCCCGCCGGTCCGGCGGCCGGTCCGGGCCAGTTCACGGTCGATACTCCCGGCGAGCGCGTTCACTGGCACGTACGGCAGGGTGGGAGAGAGGTCGAGTTCACCGGCGGCCAGCTGGTGGAGGGCGGCGGTGGTGGCCGCGGTGAAGCGGGCCGCGCTGGTGATCTCGTCCGCCGAACAGGCCGCGATGATCCACGCGTTGCGGTGGTCACCCTGCGCCCGGCGCGCCGCGATGTCGCGCAGCTGCTGGGTGGTGACGGCCTGGCCGGCGCCGCACACGTCGAGCAGGAAGAGCACCGGGCGGCGGCTGTTCTCCGCTGCGTCGAGGACCGGTCCGAAGTTGACGCAGGTGTCGTCGACTTCCTCGGTGTCGGCGCCGACGGTGGCCAGGTAGAGGTTCCCGCCAGTGACGACTCCGTGGCCGGCAAAGTGGACGATCAGTGGCTCGTCCGGCGCGGCGGCGCCGTCTCGCTGCCGCAGCACTCGCCAGCGCTCCGTGAACTCCGTGCGGTCGATGTCCAGCAGAGGGTCATCGCTCGCCCCCTCTCCTCACCCCACCGGCCCCCGCCGGTCGTGTCCCGGGTCCTGCCCCGACGATGGCCGCACCACACCCGGGGTGCGCGGACACCAACGTGGGGCCGGGTCGCCCCGTGTCGAGAGCTCTTACGGGGCGATGGCCGAGGAGCTGGCCGCGTTGATCCGACCCTGGGGCACGAGGGATGAGGTCCAACTTGGATGTCGACCTCGTCAAGCAGCTGCGTGGCGCGGGTCGCGGTGGTGCGGGCTCCAGGGCTGACGACCATGAAGCAGCCGAGCCGCCCGGTGCTTGGTGTGGGCGTGTCCGACCGGATCGCCGGGGCGGGCGCGGAGCCGGAGCCGTACAGGTCGGCATCGGACGCCCCCTGATCCGCACGTTCACCGACGAATGGATCGTCAGTTACGGCTCCCACGCCCTGGAGCAAGCCCGCGCCGCGCTCGCGCCCCGCCGAAGTGCGAGCCGCGGCCCGGGCAGGGCCCAGCACCCTGCCTCTGCCCGGCGCTCCCTGCACCCTCTCTCGGAACACTCCGGGAGAGGGTGCAGACTTGGCAGCCGAGATCAGTTGCTGAACACACGGATCACCCAGTCTGCGGCTGAGCGCGCCGCACCGGAGAAGGTTCCGCGCACAGCCGCCGAAGCGAACCAGCGTCCCCGGCCTTCGGCCCTCTCCGGACCGGTCGAGCCCTTCTCCTGGACTTCACCGGAAGTGGCTCCGGCAGTTGGTGTGGGCCCGGCCGAGTTGGTCGATGCAGCGACGCGCGTACCGTTGGACATGAGGGTCCCCTTTCGCAGGCTGGATCCGAGGCCCGCCGGCCTGATGACAGTCCGTCCGGCGGGCCTTCTTCATTTTTGGGCGGCCTACCTGCTTCCTCGACCCTTTTGGAATCATGCGGAGTCATGCGAGAGTTGCCGAGAATGCGGCGGTCTGTAGTGCTGCGCAGGGAGGCATCTCGATGGCAAATCGTCGTCGCAAGGTCGAGTCAGGTGATCCCTTAGCCGAGTTCGCGTCCAAGCTGCGCGAACTTCAAGCCGGGGCCATGGCTCGTGCCGACACGCCGGAGAAGGTCGCGGCTCTCCAGATAGACAAGGTGGCGGAGAACGAGAACTGGCGGTGCGGCGTCTCCACCATCTACGCAGCGCTATCGGGAGCGCGGCTGCCGTCAATCACGACGCTACGGGCCATGGTTGAGGCATGGGACCCACGGGGAGCGAAAGGATTCACGGCCTGGTGGAAGGAGCGGGACATAACCCAAGACAAGATCATTACACGTAGGGCTGCTGATCTGGACGCACATGCGCCTTCCCCACGGCGTTCGCCCCCTGACGGCCGGGAAGACGGCCGGGAAGTCGCCAACCCCATTGCTTTGGCGGAACTTCGAAACAGGCTGGCGAACGCTCTGGCCATGTCGCGCCTGAACCGGACCCAGCTGGCCCAGCGCGCACAAGTGGGTCGGACCACCGTCAGTGTGGCTCTTTCACCCACCGGCCCGCCACCTTCGGAAGCGACCACCGTAGCCCTGTGCCGCGCCCTGCGTCTGGATCCTGCTCCGATGCTGGCTCTGCTACGGGCCGCGCGAGACGGAGGGATACTCATCTGAGAGGAGCACGTTCCGACGCCACGTAGGGCGCGGGCCGCCCCAATCGGACGGGTACCACGCGGCACCCCTCGGTCGGTGGTTCGCGATTGTTCTGTTCGCGATGGTTCAAGCGAACATTTCTGAACGCGCCCACGCCACTGCAAGCCAAGCGTCGCCGGTTCCCCGAGGAGCCCAGCTCACTGGTGACCTTCCGTGATCCCCTGGGCGTATCGGCTCCATGTGCCGCCGGTCTCGTTGCGGAGCCGGGTGGTGGTTTTGTGGTGGTAGCCGAGCGCGTCCGCGACCGCGGGGGCAGGCATTTCGAGGAGTTGCTGGCGGATGGCGGCGCCGCCCGGGCGCTGGGCGTTCCCGGCTCCGGATCCTGGGCACCGCTGCCCCGGCCCCGGGGCACGCCGGTCGTCACGGGCCTGGCACCGGAGGGTAGCCCGTTCCACGGACCGGTGTCGTACAGCGGGTTCAGTTCCTCGTCGAAGGCGGCCGCGCGGTCGTGGTAGCCGACGAAGGCGCGGGATCCCGACTGACCGGGCTGTCCGCCTGGTCAGTCCCGGCTGGAAAGGCGGGTCCGCAGTTCCATGCGAAGCCGGATCGAAGTGTCGATGGGCAGCCCCAGGGTGGCGAGCCGAAGATCCTTCGAGTAGTTCGCAATGAGGTCGAGATCCCGCAGCTGCCGCTGGAGCTCGGCAAGGGTTGCCTCATCGAGGTCGGGCAGGTCCTCCTCCTGCTCGGCGAGGTGCTCAAGGTGCTCGTCCACAGCGTCCACAGCCCGTCGGCCGGCCCAGACCGCGAAGTCACTGCACTCGAACAGGTAGGCATGCGCGGCATGAAGCGTCGTAGCGGCCGCATTCTCGTCCGCATCGTCGGGACCGTCCTGGCCATCGTTGTGGCAGTACTCGCTGAGCATGTACTCGGCCACGCCCCGCTTCACTGCCGTGAAAGCGGTCGAGTCCCCGAGGGAGCCCTCCCACACGGAGTCCAGCAGGGGCCGCAGGCGCATCGTGAACGGCGCCCGCTCCTCCTCAGGCAGTGCTTCATGCCAGCTCATGAGCCGTTCCGCGGTGCCGGCGGCGAACACTCCACGCTCACCCGACGACATGGCCGCCAGGCGCTCCTCCACCGACGCCGACAACTCCTGCCACGTGTCCAAGACCGAGCCACCCTGAGTCGAGGAATCGGCGAGCTCAGGCCCGCCTCAGGGATCCTCGCACCCACCCCTGACAACGACTGAAGCGGCCGTCCACTGGCTCGCACAACAACGGGGCGGGCACGTGCGGGCGGCCACCGCCGGGTAGACGGTGGCCGGGTCCGTGGCGTGCAGGGCGAGGAATCCGTCCGGCCGTCCGGCCGTCCCGTCAGACGGCTCGGCCGAAGTAGGCGGCGAGCCGGTCGAGCGCGGGGGCATCCGCCGGCGCGGTCCTGGACGGGCCGAACATGCCCGTCCGGGAGCGGATCTCGTCGGGGTGGTTCCCGTACCAGGTCCGGACGACCGTCTCGACGGCGTCCGGGTCGCCGCCGCGGTCCTGGCCGGTGGCGGTGGCGAGGTCCCAACCGTGCAGGACGGCCTCCAGCAGGTGCAGGTCGGCCAGGCGCGGCCCGAGCCCGCCGCCCGGCAGCGGCATCTGCCGCTGGAGGGCGCCCTCGGTCCGCCAGGCGGCCAGGACCTCCTTGGCGCCCTCGGCGTAGACCTCTCCCGGCTGCCGCTCGCCGATGTGGTCCCGGGCGAACAGGGAGAAGTCGGGGGCGCCTCCCTGAGCGAGGATCACGTAGTACGGGTTGCCCGCGACGAGGTGACCGGCCAGGACCCGCACGTCGAAGTCGTCGCACGGTGTGGGCCGCCCGTACTGGTCCGGGGTGACATTGCCCAGCAGCTGCGTCGTGTGGGTCAGAGCCTTCTCCAGCAGCTGGATGTCCTGGAACATGATGATCGCGCCTTTCCGTCGAACCGGGGTGTGGACGCCTGTGCGGCCGGAAGGCCGTCAGGCACGCCGAAGCACCCTGCCCCGGTCCCGGGGCCCGGGTGCATCGACAGCCTCAGAGTGCACCCCCTTGCGGACAGATTCGGTCCGCAATGAGACCGTCATGGCCGGACGCCGATCCTGGAGGGCGGCATCCCGCCGGTGACGGCCGGACCGGTTACCCCCAGAGATCGGCCAGGTGCGCATGGAGGACGTCGTACGCCTCTTCCGGAGCGAGGTGGCCGATGAGGACGTGCGTGGTCAGGCCGTCCGCGAGGGCCAGGAGGGTGCGGGCCTCGCGCTGCGGGTCGACGGGCACCGCACAGTCGGAGCCCTCGCGAGCTTCCGCGATGAGGCGCGTGAACGCCTCCTGCAGGGCTGCGTAGTTCACCTTCAGCGTGCTTGCGAGCACCTCGCTGACAGCCGCCTGCGCGACGAAGGCGAGCCAGACCCTCGCCTCGGCACGGTGTTCTTCCCGGAGCAGTGAGATCTCGGTGACCGCGTGCCCCAGGGCGGTACCGGCCGACTGGGCCGGACTCCTCACGAGGCGGGCCTGCACGCGCTCGCCGATCCGCTCGCCGATGTACCCGAGAGCGAACACGAGCATCTCTTCCTTGGTACGGAAGCAGCGCTGAACGGCGCCCATCGACACCTGCGCGCGGGCTGCGACATCGCGCAGGGTCACGCCCTCCAGCCCGCGCTCGTCGGCGAGGTGACAGACGGCCTCGGCGATGAGACGGCGCCGGCTCTCGTGATCCACCTGCCTGGGCATGCCCGGTCGCCTCCCTGTTTCACATCACTCTGCTTCGCAGCGCAGTTTATTCGATGCGCTCGTATCGGATCCAGGGGTACCGTTCGGTTCCGATGCAAGCGCATCGGAACGTGGAAGAGGAAGGGAGCGCCATGCAGGACGCCCTCTGGAAGATGCCGGCCGCCATGCAGGCGGAGGCGGTGCGCACCGCACAGGTCTCGGCCGTCGAACTGATCGACAGTCACCTGGACCGCATCGCCGGGGTCAATCCACAGGTGAACGCGGTCACGCAGCTCCTGGCTGAGCGCGCCCGTGAGGCCGCGGCACAGCTGGACCGCCGGCGGGCCGCCGGTGAAGCACTGGGACCCCTCGCGGGCGTGCCCTTCACCGTGAAGGAGAGCACCGCCATCGCCGGCGTGCCGACCACCTTCGGAACGGAGCGCTTCCGCGATCTGGTGGCCCCGGCCGACGCGCCCCCGGTGGCCCGGCTGCGCGCGGCGGGGGCCGTCCCCATCGGGCACAGCAACATCCCCACCCTGATCCTGGCGGGGATGCACACGCGCAGCGAGCTGTTCGGCGATACGGTCAACCCGTGGGACAGCAGCCGGACGCCGGGCGGCTCCAGCGGGGGCGATGCGGTGGCCGTCGCCACGGGCATGGCGGCGCTCGGGCTCGGCAACGACTCCGGCGGGTCGGTGCGCATCCCGGCCCAGTTCTGCGGTGTGGCCGGACTGAAGCCGTCCACGGGCCGGTTCCCCGCCGATCACCGCGTTCTGGGCCCGGACGACCCCGGCCCGGCGTCCCAGATGCTGGTCACCGACGGCCCGTTGGCCCGGAGCGTGGGCGACCTGCGGCTCGCCTACGAGGTGTTGGCCGGGGCCGATCCGCGGGATCCGCGCGCCGTGCCGGTGCCCGCCTACGGCGAGCCGCTCCCCGGACGCGTGAAGGTCGCGGTCGTGGCCGACCCCGGCGGGCACGGCGTCCACCCCACGGTTCGCAGGGCCGTCGCGACCGCGGCCGACGCGCTCCGCGACGCCGGATACGACGTGCGCGAGGTGGAGGACGTGCCGCGGCTGGACGAGGCCCTCGAGGCGTACGGCCGCATCACGGTGACCGAGTTCGCCCCGACCTGGCCGGTGGTGCGCACGCTGCTCGGCAAGGGCGGGGACCGCTACATCGAGATGGCGATGGCACGGACCCCGCCCGCGAGCGCGGAGGAATTCGTGAAGTTGATGGGCACCTGGATGAACATCCGCCGCTCGTGGGCCGAATTCCTCGACGAGTACCCGCTGTTGCTCGGCCCGGTCTTCACCGAGCCGCCGGTCGAGCCGGGGCTGGAGTCGCGCGACAGGTCGGGCAGGGACCGGGTCGGGTCGGGGATGCGCCTGTGCACCGTGACCAGCTTCGTGGGCGTACCCGGTGTGGCCGTACCGACCGGGACGGCCGACGGGCTGCCCTGCGGAGTGCAGATCGTGGGGCGCGCGTTCCGGGAGGACCTGTGCCTGGACGCGGCCCAGGCGATCGAGGACCGGCTCGGCGTTCTCACACCGGTCGACCCGCGCGCGGGGGGCCGGGCCGGTTGAGCCTCGGGGCGGCCTGGGCCGCAGGGTTCACCGGCGGGCCCGCGTGCGCGATGCCGCTGCCCGGCCCGCGTCGTTCTGTTACGCGCCCATGACATCCCAACACTTTTGAACACGATCAACAATCGCTAGATTATTGAACATGATCAAAATCGAGTACGGGTCATGGGTGCGCGAGTTCGAGGCCGAACGGGAGCGCCGCGCGGCTCTCGGCGACCCCGACTGGGGGAAGGGCGCGCAACTGCCGGCCGAGATCGTCCGCAGCATCCAGAAGTTCCAGGTCGGCGAGGACGGCGACGGCTCCGCGCTCTGCAGCAAGGCGGACCTCGCGGGCGATCCGGTTTACTCCGAAGCGGTCCGGCTCTTCATCGCCGAGGAGCAGAACCACGCGCGGATGCTGAAGCTGCTGCTGGCGGCCGGCGGGGCCGGCACCCTCGACGGGCACTGGAGCGACGCCGCCTTCGTCCGGGTGCGACGACTGCTCGGACTGCGCGTGGAACTGCTGGTGCTGATGATCGCCGAAGTGGTGGCCCTCGGGTATTACCGGGCCCTGCGCGACGGCGCCGCCGACCCGCTGGCCTCAGAGGTCGCGGGCCGGATCCTGGCGGACGAGGAGCGGCACGTTCCCTTCCACTGCCTGCGCCTGCAGGAGGGGCTGGCCGGGCTGCCCCGGCCCGCCCGCCGGGCGGTGACGGCCGGGTGGCGCGGACTCCTGGCCGGCGCCGCCACCCTCGTCGCAGTGGACCACGGCCCGGCCCTGCGGACCCTCGGGGTGGGCCGCGGCGCCTTCGTCGTACAGACCCTGCGCTCCTCCGCGTGGATGGCCCGCGCGATGGCGGGCGGCCCGGTTCCCGCACCGGAGGGGGCGGGTACGGGCGCGGGAGTGTGACGTTCGGGATCGGGGTGCCGGTTTCAACGCGGAGCGGCCGGTCGGGCATCGGTGTCCCGGTCCCGGCGGACCGGGGATGCGGGGCTCGGCGACACCCGTTCGGCACCGCCGTCCGCGCCCAGGCCCGCGAGCAGGCGCAGACCGTCCTCGGCGGAGCTGCCGGGGGCCGCGGACAGCACCAGCAGCTCCATGCCCGATTCGCCCGGTAGCGCGAAATTCTCCTGGTGCAGTTCCAACACCCCGACCAGCGGGTGCCGGTACGCCTTGCGGCCGTGTGTGCGGGCGCGCACGTCCGCACGGGCCCAGAGGCGGCGGAAGCGCTCGCTGCCCATCGCCAGCTCGCCGATGAGCGAGGCCAGGCGGGGGTCATCGGGGTATTTGCCGGCGGCCAGGCGCAGGTGCCCCACCACGTCGAGGGTGCATTTCTCCCAGTCCGCGTACAGGCCGCGCTCCGCTTCCTCGAGGAAGATGTGCCGGGCGGTGTTCAGTCCCGGCATCGGGCGGCCGTAGAGGAGTCCGGCGAGGCGGTTCCCGGCGAGCACGTCCAACCGGTGGTTCATGATCAGCGCGGGCGCGTCGGCGACCAGGTCGAGGACGCGCAGCACCTCCGGGCGTACCCGCCCGCCCGGCGCCTTCCCACTGCCCCGGCGCCGCTGCCGGGCCAGCCGGTAGAGGTGGTCGCATTCGGTCTCGTCGAGGGCAAGTACGCGGGCGAGCGCGTCGAGGACCTGCTCCGAGGGCTGGGTCGCACGGCCCTGCTCCAGGCGCACGTAGTAGTCGACGCTGACTCCGGACAGGTGCGCGACCTCTTCGCGGCGCAGACCGTCCACTCGGCGGCGGCTGTCGGTGGGGATCCCGACGGCCGCCGGATCCACGCGGGAACGCCGGGTCCGCAGGAAACCCGCAAGATCGTCCATGTCCCCAGTATGGCCGCGGCGATGCCCGCGAGGGTGGTCCTGCCAGTACCAGGAAGACCGGTCCGACGGAAGGCGCGTCCCTGAACGCCGGACGCCGCAGCACCCAGGATCGAAGACATCCGATCCGAAGGAGTTCCCGTGAAGACGCTGATCGTCCACGCCCACCCGGAGCCGAAGTCGCTCAACAGCTCGCTGAAGGACCTCGCGGTGTCCACACTGGAGGCCGCCGGGCACGAGGTACGGGTGAGCGATCTGTACGCGATGAACTGGAAGGCGGTCGTGGACGCCGCGGACTACGGCCCCCACGCCTCCAGTCCGCTGAAGGTCGCCCTGGACTCGGGCCGGGCCTTCGACACCGGGACCCTCACCCCGGACGTCCTCGCCGAGCAGGAGAAGCTGCTGTGGGCCGACACGATCATCTTCCAGTTCCCGCTGTGGTGGTACACGATGCCCGCGATCCTCAAGGGCTGGGTTGACCGGGTGTTCACCTACCGCTTCGCGTACGGGGTCGGCGAGCACAGCGACACCAAGTACGGCGAGCGCTTCGGCGAAGGCACCCTCGCGGGCAGGAAGGCCCTGCTGTCGGTCACCACCGGCGGCCCCGAGTCGCATTACGCGGCTCGCGGGATCAACGGCCCCATCGAGGACCTGCTGTTCCCGTTCCAGCACGGCATCCTCTACTACCCGGGCATCGAGGTACTGCCGCCGTTCGTGCTGTACGGCACCGACCGGATGACCGCCGAGGACTACCCGGGCGTCGCCAAGGCGTGGGAGCAGCGCCTGCTCACCCTGGAGTCGACCGAGCCGATCGCGTTCCGGCGGCAGAACTTCGGTGACTACGAGATCCCCTCGCTGCACCTGAAGGCGGGGCTGGAGCCCTCGGGGCGCACGGGTTTCGGGCTGCACCTGCGCGGCTGAACACGCAGGCCCGCCGGCCTCCGGCCGGTGGCCATGGGGACGAGGCGACCCGGAACCGGTCCACTCGCCGCGGGCTCGGGGCCGGACGCGGGGTCGGCAGAAGCCACCCGGGCCTTAATCTGTGGCTCCAGCGATCCTCTGGGGCCACACTGGGCACATGGCCGCACCCCCCTCTGCCTCCTCGGACTCGGATGACCGGCGGGCCGTCGAACACATCAGAGGCCGCCCCCTGAGCCAGGACTGGCCGGCTGCCGCGCTGGCTGCGGGCAGTCGGGTCACTGTCGTCCGTGATCCGGACCGGGACGGCCCCTGGCGCACCGAGTTTCCGGGCACGATCGACGACATGGGGGCGCCCGAGCTCGTGGAGAGCTCCTACGCGCGCGCCGGGGAGTTGGCGTACTGGGTCACCTTTGATGCGCCGCAGTACGACAGCGACGGGGGCGGCCCGTACCGCAAGGCCCAGATCTGGGACCGGTATCTGCGGCCCGAGCCGCCGCTTCCCGGTTCGACCTCGAACGGTCCCCGAAACTGAGCCCCGGGCGGAGCTCCGGCGGACGGGAAGGTGGCCTTCGGAGCGGGCGGCCGGTCTGCGCTAGCTTCACCCCTATGAATTCACTGGCACAGGTGTACGACAGGGAGTTCCGCGTACGCGGCCTGCGCGAGCAGGGGTGGGGCCGGGGATTGATGGCCACGGCCGCCCTCATCTGGCTCTGGGTGGCCTACCTGCTCGTATTTCCCTTCAGCATCGACCGCGGCGGGAACGCCAAGCCCATCGAGTGCGAGTCCCGCGCCTTCCACCAGGACGGTGACTTCAAGGTGTCGTACCGCGCGGACGAGGGCGAGCGCTGTGACGCCGCACGCGACTGGGGCCCGATACTTGCCGCGCTGCTGCTCTCCCTCCCTCTGGCCACGGTCGGCACCGGCCTGTACGCCTCCGGCACTTCGGCGGTCCGCACCGCCGCGTACGCGGCCGAAATCACCCGTCTGAACGCCGCCAGGCAGGTCTGAGCGGGGGCGGGCCCCTGGCGGCGCGAGGGACCGTCAGGGCTGCGAGCTGCTGATCGAGTCTGCCGGTGAGGACGGCCGGAGCAGCGCCCGGGTGAGCTCGGGGGCGTGGGCGGCGAAGGGGCCGAGGTCGGTGGCACGGGTCCAGGCGGGGTGGTCGCGATAGGTGTCGAGCCGGTCCAGGGCGCGCAGGCCGTAGTACGCGGACGGTCCCGTCGCCGCGGCGCGCGCCGCGGGGTGGGCGGTTCCGGCGGCGACGGACGGCAGGATCTGCTCGAAGAGGGCGTGGCAGGCCCGGATGCCGCGGAGCATGACCTGGTGGTACCGGTCCTCGGGCCCGACGGGGAAGCGGTGCTCGGCCAGGACCGGACCGGTGTCGATGCCCGCGTCGACCTCGTGGGCGGTGGCGCCGTACTCCGTGTCGCCGTGCAGCAGGGCGAACAGTACGGCTGCGGAGGGCAGTCCGCGATGCTGCGGCAGCAGGCCGTTGTGAATGTTGAGGATGCGCAGACCGTCGGCCCGGAGCAGGGGCTCCCGGAAGATCTGCCGGTTGTTGAGGGACCAGACGATGCCGTCGGTGCAGGACCGGGCCAGCGTGCCGGCGTGGGCGTTGATGTCCGCCGCCGCGAGGTGGGGCGCGTCGGCGGCCGCGGCGTCCAGCGGGTCGGCGGAGCAGACCAGGTCGACCGGGTGGCCGCGGGTGGCCGCGTGGGTGACGGCGCGACGGAGCAGAGCTCCCTCTCCGACGAAGATCATGCTGCGGCCTCCTCGCGGGCGGCGGTCAGGTGTGTGCAGACCTGCTCGAGCGTCAGGTTGCGGACGAGGCAGTCGAGGCGGCCCGTGAAGCGCTGGGCCTGGCCGGGGGTCAGCAGGTCCGAGGAGACCGCGGAGAGCATCTCGACGAGGGCCAGGGAATCGCCGCCGAGGGCGTGGAAGTCGGAGTCCGCCGACAGCAGCGCGCCGTCGACGCCGAGGATCTCCGCCCAGTGGTGCCTGACCCGCGCCTCCAGCGTGACGGGTGGGGGTGCGATCGAAGAGGTGGGGGCGAAGGGGTCGGGGAAGGCGTCGAGATCGGCCTTGCCGCTGACCGTGCTGGGCAGTGTGTCGATCACGACGACATGGGCGGGGACGAGGTACGCGGGGAGTGTCCGGGTGAGCTCGGCCCGCAGGGCGCGGCCCAGATCCGCGCGCACCGCGGGATCGTCGGCGTGCGGCAGTACGTACGCGCAGAGCACGGCCGCCGTGGAGTGCGGGCGGCGGCGGGGTACGACGACGGCGCGGTGGACGGCTGCGTCGGCTTCGAGGGCGGCGACGACCTCGGCCGGGTCGACGCGGTGCCCGGCGATCTTCACCTGCTCGTCGATGCGCCCGGCGAACTCGACCGCGCCGTCGGCCAGTCGGCGACCGAGGTCACCGGTGCGGTAGGCGCGGACCCCGTCCGGCCCCGTGGTGAAGGGTGAAGGAC
>NZ_JBSGXU010000076.1:34370-35687 GCF_053610205.1 Streptomyces sp. NPDC054932
GGGGTGCCGGGTGCCGGCCGGCCGTCGGCCGCCCCCCGGTCGCCGGGGGCCACCTGGAGCCCGCGCACGACGATCTCGCCGGTGCGGCCGGTGTCGCCCGGTCCGCTGCCGATGGTGTCACCGTCCTCGGTGACGAGCTCGACCCGGGCGTACGGACCGGGGAGGCCGATCGGGACGGTGGCGCCGGTCTCGGCCCCGTTCACGGTGTGGGCGAGCACGGCGACGGTCGCCTCGGTGGGTCCGTACGCGTTGACCACATGGCAGTCAGCCCCGAAAGCGGCGTGTGCGGACCGTACGGCGGTGGGGGTGAGGGGCTCGCCGCCCAGGAGCAGGGTGCGCAGGCCGTGCACGGGTCCGCTGCCCGCGGCGCCGAGGAGGGCGAGGTGGGAGGGCGTGAGCGCGAGGGTGTCCGCGCCGTGTTCGGCGACGAGTGCGCGCAGGGCGGCGGGTGAGGGCGCGCCGGGGGCGAGGACGGCCGTCCCGCCGGCGAGCAGCGGCAGGAAGAGGGGGAAGCACGAGATGTCGAAGGCGTAGGAGGAGGCGAAGCCGAAGCGGGTGCGACCGGTGACCCGGCAGACGCCGGTCATCCAGCGGACGAATCCCATGAGGCTTCCGTGCTCGATCTGCACGCCCTTGGGGCGGCCGGTGGAACCGGAGGTGTGGATGACGTACGCGAGGTCTGCGGGCCGTACTTCAGCTGCGGCGGGGACCGCGCGGGCGTCCTCCGGGTCGGCCTCCGGGGCCGGGGCCCACTCGGCCAGGTCTTCGACTGCGAGCAGGGTGCCCGGTACGAAGGGGGCGAGTTCCTCGACCAGCTGCCGTCGGGTCAGGCAGAGACCGGCGCCGGCTCCCTGGAGGATCTCTCTGATCCGTACACCGGGATGACCGGGGTCGAGCGGCACGTAGGCGGCGCCCGCCTTGAGGATGCCCCACAGGGCGCACACTCCGGCGCTCGTCCGGTCGACGACCAGCCCCACCAGGTCCTCGCGGCCCACTCCGCGCCACCGGAGCCCGGCCGCGACGGCGTCGGAGCGCCGGTCGAGTTCGGCGTACGTGACCACGCCCTCGGGCCCGTCGAGCGCAGGCGCGTCGGGGGTGCGGGCCGCCTGGGCACGGAAGGCGTCCACGACGGTGAGCCCGGGGACCGCCGGATCCGGTACGGCCGGGTCGGGCTGCGCCGGCGCGACAGGAGATCCGGTCGCCGGGCCGGTGGCCGGGCCGGTCGCCGGGCCGCCGGATCCGGCCCGGTGGACGCCCTCGGCCGGGTCCTCGGCCCTGCCTTCGGCTTCGAAGCCGGCCAGCATCGTGTCCAGCAAC
>NZ_JBSGXU010000077.1:0-3981 GCF_053610205.1 Streptomyces sp. NPDC054932
GGACCGGCCAGGACACCCGGCGCCCCGGGCCGCACGGGCCGCCACACGCCAGCGGGCCGACGGATAACCCGTCGGCCCGCTGGCGTTGACAGCCGATCAGGCGTCGACCTTCTCCATGACCTCGTCCGAGACGTCGAAGTTGGCGAAGACGTTCTGCACGTCGTCGCTGTCCTCCAGCGCGTCGATCAGCTTGAAGATCTTGCGCGCGCCCTCTTCGTCCAGCTCGACCTGCATGGTCGGCAGGAAGTTGGAGTCGGCCGAGTCGTAGTCGATGCCCGCCTGCTGGAGCGCGGTACGGACCGCGACCATGTCGGTGGCCTCGCTGATGATCTCGAAGCTGTCGCCGAGGTCGTTGACCTCTTCGGCACCCGCCTCGAGCACCGTCTCCAGGACGTCGTCCTCGGAGAGCTCGCCCTTGGGCAGCAGGACGACACCCTTACGGTTGAACAGGTACGAGACCGAGCCCGGGTCGGCCATCGAACCGCCGTTGCGGGTCATGGCGACACGCACGTCGGACGCGGCTCGGTTGCGGTTGTCGGTGAGGCACTCGATGAGCACCGCGACACCGTTGGGACCGTAGCCCTCGTACATGATCGTCTCGTAGTCGGCGCCGCCGGCCTCAAGACCACCGCCGCGCTTGACCGCGGAGTCGATGTTCTTGTTCGGGACCGAGCTCTTCTTGGCCTTCTGAATGGCGTCGAAGAGCGTCGGGTTGCCGTCGATGTCGGCGCCGCCCATACGGGCCGCGACCTCGATGTTCTTGATCAGCTTCGCGAAGAGCTTGCCGCGCTTGGCATCGATCACGGCCTTCTTGTGCTTCGTCGTAGCCCATTTAGAGTGGCCGGACATCCGCCTGTCTCCTTCGCGTAACCAACAGTGTTCGTCTCCGATCCTACCGGGAGCTCGTCACAGCCCCGCGCGCACCATGTCGACGAAGTACGCGTGAACGCGGTCGTCTCCGGTCAGCTCGGGGTGGAACGAGGTCGCCAGGACGTTGCCCTGTCGCACGGCGACCGTGTGGCCGTCGTGCGTGGCGAGCACCTCGGCGGCCGCGCCGACCGACTCGACCCAGGGCGCGCGGATGAAGACGCCCTCGACCGGGCCGCCCGCTATGCCCGCGAAGTCGATCTTCGCCTCGAAGGACTCGTTCTGGCGGCCGAACGCGTTGCGGCGGACGATCATGTCGATGCCGCCCAGGGTCTCCTGGTCCTCACGGCCGTCCAGGAGCTTGTCCGCCAGCATGATCATGCCGGCGCAGGTGCCGTACACGGGCATGCCGGCTGCCACGCGCTCGCGCAGCGGCTCCAGCATGCCGAACAGCACGGCGAGCTTCGACATCGTGGTGGACTCGCCGCCGGGGATCACCAGGGCGTCGACCTCGGCGAGCTCCTCGGGACGCCGGACCGGCCTGGCCACGGCGTCCGCCGCGGCCAGGGCGATCAGGTGCTCCCGTACGTCGCCCTGGAGAGCCAGGACACCGATCACGGGGGTGTTGGTCATGACCGATTACCAGCCGCGGTTGGCGTAGCGCTCGGACTCGGGGAGGGTGTCGCAGTTGATGCCGACCATGGCCTCGCCCAGGTTGCGGGAGGCGTCCGCGATGATCTTCGGGTCGTCGTAGAAGGTGGTGGCCTTCACGATGGCGGCGGCGCGCTTGGCCGGGTCGCCCGACTTGAAGATGCCGGAGCCGACGAAGACGCCCTCGGCGCCGAGCTGGCGCATGAGCGCGGCGTCGGCCGGGGTGGCGACGCCACCGGCGGAGAAGAGCACGACCGGGAGCTTGCCGAGCTCGGCAACTTCCTTGACGAGCTCGTACGGCGCGCGCAGCTCCTTGGCGGCGGCGAACAGCTCGTTGTTGTCGTAGCCGCGCAGGCGGGCGATCTCGTTCTTGATCTGGCGCAGGTGGCGGACGGCCTCGACCACGTTGCCGGTGCCGGCCTCGCCCTTCGAGCGGATCATGGCCGCACCCTCGGCGATGCGGCGCAGGGCCTCACCCAGGTTGGTGGCGCCACAGACGAAGGGGGTGGTGAACGCCCACTTGTCGGAGTGGTTGACCTCGTCGGCCGGGGTCAGGACCTCGGACTCGTCGATGTAGTCGACACCGAGGGACTGCAGGACCTGGGCCTCGACGAAGTGGCCGATGCGGGACTTGGCCATGACCGGGATCGAGACGGCCTCGATGATCTCTTCGATCATGTTGGGGTCCGACATGCGAGCGACGCCGCCGTCCTTGCGGATGTCGGCCGGGACCCGCTCCAGGGCCATGACGGCCACGGCGCCGGCGTCCTCGGCGATCTTCGCCTGCTCGGCGTTGACCACGTCCATGATCACGCCGCCCTTCAGCTGCTCGGCCATGCCGCGCTTGACGCGCGAGGTGCCGATCGCCGACTCGGCGGACTGGGGGGAGGTGGGAAGCGTGCTCACGGATTGACCTCACTCGAAAGGAAGACGGGGTACTGCTCGTACTACTCGGCTGAGGAAACCCCAGAGGATCAGTCCACTACAAGGGCCAATGTGGAGCCTGTGGCTCCTTGATTTGTCCCTCGCGGCCCTTGGAACCCCTACGTAGGCCGATCTGCAAGATCCACCGGGGGCTCGTCGTCCATTTCGAAGGCGAGCGGGAAGGGCGCGTGCCCCGCCAGTCTGAACCAGCGGACCTTGCGGTGCCTGCGCAGCGCGCGGGCGGCCCGTACCGAGTCGTTGAGGAAGCGCCGCGCCATCGGTACCCGGCGGACGGCCGCCGCCAGCTCCTCCGTGGCCTCCGCCCCGCCGGGGGCCGCCTTGAGCACGTCGACCTGCGCGGCATCGGCGAAGACCGCCCGCAGTGCCTGGCTGAGCTCGCTCTCGGCCACCTCGCGGTGCTCCTCCTCGGCCTGCCGGGCGGCGTGCGCGGCCTCGTACAGCACCAGTGAGGAGGCGGGGTCGAGCACCCCGGAGGTGGCGACCTCCAGCACGACGGAGGCCCGCCGTACGAGCTGCGCGTCGAGCGCGGCCCGCGCGGCGTCCATCCGCGAGTGCAGCCGGTCGAGCCGGCCCGCGGTCCAGCTGAGGTAGACCCCGATGACTCCGAGAGCCAGCGCGATCCAGACAAGGGTTTCGATCACGCTGCGCGACCCTACCGCTCCGCGCGGCCCCCGCCCCCATCGGGCCTGGCGCCGTCCCGGACATCCCCTTAGGCTGCTTGATCCACATCTTTCGGGGGATCATGAACTCCACGCGTTACCGCAGACCGTCGGCCCTCGGGCTGCTCATCGTGGGGACGGCTCTCGCCGCCACGGCCATGGCCGGGCTCATGTCGGGCGACGAGGGCGGGCTCGTCCTTCTGCTCCGGCTCCGCGAGTACGTCCTGCTGTTGGGGTGGCTCGCCCTGGCCGCTCTGACCGGGGCGGTCCTGTTGGGTCTGGAGCGGTCCCCGCTGCGCCTGCCCCTGGTCACCACGCTGCTCGCGGCCGGCGTCCCGGCGTTGCTGCTCGGCGGGTTCGTCTCCGCCGTGTTCGGCGGATCCGACCGGGTGGAGAAGACGGAGGCGGCCCCCGGCCTCAGTGACCGCCGGTTGATCGTGGAGGCGCGGAGCGGCTTCCTCGACCCCGTCTGGTGCGTCTACGTCGACGAGGGGAGCCGTCCCCTGGAACGCCGCTGGACCGTCGGCTGCTTCAACGGCGACGCCGACGACAACGAACTGCGCGAGACCGTCTGGACGGCCCCCGACCGGATCCGCATGACCACCTCGGGGGGCGCGGTCCACGAGGTGACCGTCACCCCCGGCGGCCGGCCCGACCGGTTCGTCTCCGTCGGCTAGGGCCCGTCCTGTCGATCAGGCCGGTCGGCCCGGGTTGTCCGGTGCGGTGCATCGCAAGGCGGAGAAACGCAGCTCGTACTCGGCCGTACTCGCGCGTTTCGACAACGCGGCGAGGTGCCGTGCCGGGCAGGCCGGGCCCGGCCCGATCGAGACCCCTGGGCCGTCTCTTGCGGATCTTGGCG
>NZ_JBSGXU010000077.1:3991-35371 GCF_053610205.1 Streptomyces sp. NPDC054932
GTACAACCCCTGCTCTCTCGGGGCCTTCCCCCGGTTTTCCCAAACGGGGGCGTGGGGCGGGGGCGGGCGGCCGGGCCCCGCCCTCACCGACAACCCTGGGCCGTCTCTTTCGGATCTTGCCGGGGTGCGGCGTCCGGTGCGGTGCCGGGCGTCGCACGCCGGTGGACCTTGCCGGTCACCGCACCTGGGGTGGCTCGGACACCTCCCTGACGCCGCGGGCCCGTCAGGAGGGGGTGGCGTCCTTCGAGAAGCCGAGGCGGGTGCGGAGCGGGACGCGTTCGTCCGTGGCCACCGCGGCAGCGCCCGCCGTCACCGTTTCGTAGACGGCCAGGATGTCCGCCCCGACCGTGGACCAGTCGAAGCGCCGGACGTGCGCCGAGCCGCGGACGCTGAGCTCGGCCCGGCGGGCCGGGTCGCGGAGCAGGGCGACCGCCGCCGTGGCCAGCGCGTCGGCGTTCTCGTTCGTGAAGAGGTCGCCCGCCCCGCCCTGGTCCAGGACCTGTGCGAAGGCGTCCAGGTCCGACGCGAGGACCGCCGCGCCCGCCGACAGGGCCTCGACCAGGATGATGCCGAAGCTCTCGCCGCCGGTGTTCGGGGCGACGTACACGTCGACGCTGCGCAGCAGCCGTGCCTTGTCCTCGTCCGAGACCATGCCGAGGAATTCGACCCGCGCGCGGAGCTCCGCGGGCAGGGAGGCCACCGCCTCCTCCTCGTCGCCGCGGCCCGCGACGAGCAGCCGTACGTCCGGGCAGGCCTCCACGATCTTCGGGAAGGCCGCCATCAGCACCGGCAGACCCTTGCGCGGCTCGTCGATCCGGCCGATGAAGCCCAGGGTCTGCCCGGACCAGTCCGGGTTGGGCTCGGCCTTGGCGAAGAAGTCCACGTCGACGCCGTTGGGGATCACCACGGCGTCCCCGCCGAGGTGCTCCACCAGGGTGCGCCGCGCGTACTCGCTGACCGCGATCCGCGCGCTGATCTTCTCCAGCGCGGGCTGCAGGATCGGGTACGCGGCGATCATCGCCCGGGAGCGCGGGTTCGAGGTGTGGAAGGTGGCCACGATGGGGCCCTGCGCCGCCCAGCAGGACAGCAGTCCCAGCGAGGGCGAGGCCGGCTCGTGGATGTGGATCACGTCGAAGGTGCCGTCGTGCAGCCAGCGCCGGACCCGGGCCGCCGACAGGAAACCGAAGTTCAGCCGGGCCACGGACCCGTTGTACGGCACCGGCACCGCCCGCCCCGCGGAGACCACGTACGGCGGCAGCGGGGTGTCCTCGTCGGCCGGGGCCAGCACCGACACCTCGTGGCCCAGGCCGATCAGGTGCTCCGCCAGGTCCCGGATGTGGAACTGGACGCCGCCCGGCACGTCCCACGAGTACGGGCACACGATGCCGATCTTCACTACGGGCGCTCCTCCAGGTCGTCCAGCCACAGCCGCTGCAGCATGTGCCAGTCCTCCGGGTGCTCCGCGATGCCCCATGCGAAGGTGTCCGCCATCGCCTGCGTCATGACGGTGGTCTTCTCGGTCCGGGTGCCGGTCCGCGGCACCTCCACCTCGGGGTGGATCCGGCCGTACATCTTCGGCGTGTCGCCGTAGTGCAGGGTGGCCGGGAGCAGGACGGCTCCGGTCTGCTGGGCCAGCAGCGCCGGCCCGGCCGGCATGCGCGTGGTGGAGCCGAAGAAGTCCACCTCGACCCCGGAGGCCGACAGGTCCCGGTCCGCGACCAGGCAGACCAGGCCGCCGGAGCGCAGCCGGCGGGCGAGGGTGCCGAAGGCGGCGCCGCCGCTGTGCGGCAGGACCTCCATGCCCAGGCTCTCCCGGTAGGCCACGAAGCGGTCGTAGAGGGTCTCGGGCTTGAGCCGCTCGGCGACGGTGGTGAACGGCGCCCCCATGTGGCCGATGGCCCAGGCCCCGGCGAGGTCCCAGTTGGCGAGGTGCGGCAGGGCCACGATCACGCCGCGCCCGGAGTCGAGGGCCTCGCGCAGCAGGTGCTCGTCCTTGAACTCGACGTCCGTGCTGAACCGCTTCGGATCCATGGTCGGCAGCCGGAAGGACTCCATCCAGTACCGCATGTACGAACGCATGCCCGCCTGCGACAGCTCGCGCAGCCGCTCCGGACCGGCGTCGGGCACCACCCTCGCCAGATTCGACTCCAGCCGCAGCACGCTCTTGCCGCGCCGCTTCCACGCGTAGTCGGCGATCCTCCGGCCCAGGGCCAGGGCGGCCGGCTCGGGCAGCTTCTTGACCCCGGCCCAGCCGAGCCCGTACAGCCCGTCGACCAGCTTGTCCTGTATGGCACCCATCAGGCCGCGCCGCCTTCGGCGGCGGCCGCGGCGTCGGCCTCGGCCGACTCACGGCGCACGGTGACCACCCGCTGGATCAGGGTGACGAGCGAGCCCACCGCCACGATCCACAGTGCGACCGGCAGCAGCACCCCGATCCAGGACGGCACCCCGAAGGTCTGCAGCCCGGACAGACCGGCCGCGACCAGCGAGATCACCAGTCGCTCGGCCCGCTCGATGAGCCCGTTGACGGCCACCGGCAGCCCGATCGACTCGCCGCGCGCCTTCGTGTACGAGACCACCTGGCCGCTGGCCAGGCAGAAGATCGCCACGGCGCAGAGCGCGTTGTCGTTCCCGGAGCCCGCGTACCAGAGCGCGAGGCCGCCGAAGATCGCCGCGTCCGCCACCCGGTCGAGGGTGGAGTCGAGGAAGGCTCCCCACCGGCTGGAGATCCCGGCCTGGCGGGCCATGTTCCCGTCCACCAGGTCGGAGAAGACGAAGAGGGTGATGGTGATCGTGCCCCAGAAGAACTCTCCGCGGGGGAAGAAGAACAGCGCTCCGAACACCACTCCGGCCGTGCCGATCAGGGTGACCGCGTCCGGGCTCACCCCCCGCCGGAGCAGAAAAGCGGCGAATGGCGTGAGAACACGCGTGAAGAATGCACGCGCGTACTTGTTCAGCATGGCCTTCCCGGAGGGTCGCTGGGCCGCACGGCCACCACGGCCACCGGCTGGCCCATCGTAGCCAGCACGCCACCGCGCGAGCGCCGCGCACCCACCGGTTCGTGCCACGTAAGACGTACTTCACGTCGTCGACCGCCTCCGGTCGGCCCCCTGTGCGTCCCCTGTACGTCCGTGGTACGCCGCCGGGCCGTCCGCGGTACGACGTATGGACGGGATGTGACACCAGTGCAAAGCTCGAAGAATCCCGCATTCCTCATCCGGGGAAGCCGCCGGGAACCGATCCGGACACCGAGCAAGGCACCACCCCACCCTCCTCACCGTCACCACCGGGAGGCACGAGCACCATGGGAGCCACATCACACCAAGCCGGAGCCGCCGGCAGGGCACTGACGGCCGACCGCCCCTCTTCCATCCGGAATGTCGTGCTGGTCGGCCACAGCGGATCCGGCAAGACCACCCTGGTCGAAGCCCTCGCACTGACCGCAGGAGCGGTCAACCGGGCCGGTCGGGTCGAGGACGGCGCGACCGTCTCCGACTACGACGAGATCGAGCACCGCCGACAGCGCTCCGTCCAGCTGTCCCTCGTCCCCGTCGAATGGGGCGGAATCAAGATCAACATCCTGGACACCCCCGGATACGCCGACTTCGTCGGGGAACTCAGGGCCGGTCTGCGCGCCGCGGACGCGGCCCTTTTCGTCGTCTCGGCCTCGGACGGGATCGACGGCGCCACCCGCATGGTCTGGGACGAGTGCGAGGCCGTCGGCATGCCCCGCGCCATCGTCGTGACCCACCTGGAGGCCGCCCGCTCCGACTACACGCAGATGACCGCCGTGTGCGGCGAGATCTTCGGCGCCGACGACCCCGACGCGGTCATCCCCCTCTACCTCCCCCTGCACGGCCCGGTCGGCCCCGACGGGCACGCCCCCGTCACCGGCCTGCTCGGCCTGCTCTCCCGGCGCGTCTACGAGTACGCCTCGGGCGAGCGCGTGGAGCGCGACCCGGATCCCGCCGAGCTCTCCCTCATCACCGACGCCCGCGCCCGGCTCATCGAGGGGATCATCGCCGAGAGCGAGGACGAGAGCCTCATGGACCGCTACCTGGGCGGCGAGGAGATCGACATCAAGACCCTCGTCGACGACCTGGAGCGGGCCGTGGCGCGCGGCACCTTCCACCCCGTCCTGATGGCCGCCCCCGCGGCCGACGGCGCCCGCCAGGGCCTGGGCACCGTGGAACTCCTCGAACTGGTCACCGGCGGCTTCCCCACCCCCCTGGAGCGCGCCGCCGTCGCCGTCACCCGCCCCGACGGCTCCGCCCGCCCCGACGTCACCTGTGATCCCGGCGGCTCCCTCGTCGCCGAGGTCGTCAAGACCTCCTCCGACCCCTACGTCGGCCGCGTCTCCCTCGTCCGCGTCTTCTCCGGCACCCTCAAGGCCGACGACACCGTCCACGTCAGCGGGCACGGCCTCGCCGACCGCGGGCACGAGGACCACGACGTCGACGAGCGGGTCGGCACCCTCTCCTCCCCCTTCGGCAAACAGCAGCGCGTCCTCACCCGGTGCATCGCCGGCGACCTCGCCTGCGTGGCCAAACTGACCCGCGCGGAGACCGGCGACACCCTCTCCGCCAAGGACGACCCGCTCCTCATGGAGCCCTGGAGCATGCCCGACCCCCTGCTCCCCCTCGCCATCGAGGCCCACAGCAAGGCCGACGAGGACAAGCTCTCCCAGGGCCTGGCCCGGCTCGTCGCCGAGGACCCGACCATGCGGCTGGAGCAGAACCCGCACACCCACCAGGTCGTCCTGTGGTGCCTCGGCGAGGCCCACCAGGACGTCGCGCTGGAGCGCCTGCGCACCCGCTACGGCGTCCAGGTCGACCCCGTCCCGCACAAGGTGAGCCTGCGCGAGACCTTCGGCGCCAGGGCCGCCGGGCGCGGCCGCCACGTCAAACAGTCCGGCGGTCACGGCCAGTTCGCGATCTGCGAGATCGAGGTGGAACCGCTCCCGCCCGGCAGCGGCATCGAGTTCGTCGACAAGGTGGTCGGGGGCGCCGTGCCCCGCCAGTTCATCCCGTCCGTGGAGAAGGGGGTACGGACGCAGGCCGCCCGCGGGGTCGCCGCCGGCTACCCGCTGGTCGACGTGCGCATCACCCTCCTCGACGGCAAGGCGCACTCGGTGGACTCCTCCGACGCCGCCTTCCAGACGGCCGGCGCCCTCGCGCTGCGCGAGGCCGCCGCCGAGGCCCGGATCGAGCTGCTCGAACCGGTCGCCGAGCTCGCCGTCCTCATCCCCGACGAGTACGTGGGCCCGGTCATGAGCGACCTCGCGGGCCGCCGCGGCCGCGTCGTGGGCACCGACCAGGCCGGTCCGGGTCGCACCCGGGTCCGCGCCGAGATCCCCGAGATCGAGATCGGCCGCTACGCCGTCGAGCTGCGCTCCGTCTCGCACGGCACCGGACGATTCGCCCGGGCCTATGCCCGCCACGAACCGATGCCGCCGCAGATCGCGGAAAAGGTGCGCGAACAGACCGGGAAGGGAAGTCAGTTGAGATAGCACCGGGATCGGCCGCCCACCCAACCAGCTTGCGGTGGGCGGCATTTCCCTGTCCCATGACCATGGGGCGAGATCCGCCGATAGGCTCGTCGGCGCACCAAAAGAGCACGAACGCACAGCGATGGGGGCAGCGGTGGCGGACGACGGATTCGATTTCAGGCCCGGAGCGCAGGTCCCGCTGCAGGGGGGCGGCGGCCAGACGGCGGCGACCAACGCCCTCGCCTCGGCCGCGTACCGCGACGGCGGCAAGGACAGCAAGCTGGACAAGATACTCACCGCCAACAGCGAGAACCACCCCGCGACCGTCAAGCCCCCGAAGCTCTCCCTCTTCGAGCCCAGCCTCGGCGAGGCCTTCTGCCGCGCCGTCGAGGCCCGCACCCTGGGCCCGGGCCGCAAGCCGCTCATCCAGTCCTTCGGCGCCGATCCGCAGACCGTCGTGGAGCACTGCCTGGCCGCCTCGCACATCCGCAAGGAGCGCGACCGCAGGCTCCGGCTGATCATGCTGGTCTGCGGTGTGCTGTTCCTGCCCGGTCTGCTGCTGTGGCTGGGCCTCTTCCAGCTCCGCAAGACCCTTGCCGCCAGCACGGGCAGGCACAGCTCCTGGCTGGGCACCGCGGTCCTGGTCGGCGTCGGTGTCGTGGCGGCCGTCCTGATGTTCCGGCTGCCGCTGACCGGCTTCCTCGGGCTCTACGCCCGCGGCATGATCATCGCCCCGGTCCTGGGCTGGCTGCTCGCCCGCCGGACCTGCGAGGCCACCGCCCGGGACCTGCGCGCCCGCTGGGACGGACTGCTGTCCGGCGGCGGGGTCGGCGCCAAGATCCCGGAGGCCGTGCCCGGCAACCCCGACGAGAAGGCGCGCGAGGACCTTCGCCACCAGCTCGCCAAGCTCACCGCCGAGGACCGCAGCAACCAGGTCTTCTACGCCGGCCCCAAGGGCATCCTCGGCATGGGCACCCGGTGGGGCAGCTGGCAGATGGCCGAGGAGCTGGCCCCCAGGAGCGAGGGCATGGAGATCCACCCGTTCCGCAGCTGGGACGTCGTGCGCGCGATCGACGCCCAGCTGCGCAAGCTGGAGCGGGGCCCCCTGCACACCGGCGGCTTCCCGCCCGCCGCGATCCAGCACTGGATCGTCACCCCGATCGGCGAGGGCGCCGCTGAAGTGGCCCGCCCCACCGGGGAGAACGTCGACGCCTTCCTCATCAAGCCGCACGAGATCACCCGGATCTGCAACGAGCAGCAGTTCAGCGCCGGCAACCGGCACTACCTGGGCATCCAGTACCCGCTCTGGGACGGCCAGCTGGTCATCAACATGCTGGTCACGGTCACCGTGCTCTACAAGACCCTGCGCGTGGACGTCACCGCCCACGCCCTGGGCCCCGTACACGGCCTGTTCACGTCGAAGTCCGCGGCCCCGGTGGTGGAGGTACCCAAGAGCATCCGCTTCTGGGAGACCGTGGAGCGCCCGCTGCCCCTGGTGGACACCCAGGAGGTGGTCCGCCTGGCCGTGCGGGCCCCGCTGACCTGGTACCCGCCGATCCTGGACTTCTTCGGCGGCAAGCTGGTCCTCCCCGAGCCCTTCGGCCTGCGCCACGTCTGGGCGAGCTCGATGTGGCGCCACCGGTTCATGGCGGACGACGCACTGCGCACGGTGGCCCCGGTCCTGAGGTCGATCCACGCGGCGACCTTCAAGGTGCTCGAGGAGAACGGCGTCGACACCGACCGCTTCACCAACCGCTCGTCGATCATGAGCGGCCTGATCCAGGAGCCCGCCCCGCGCAAGGCCGACGTCTACGACGCGTAGGTAGGCTGGAGGCGCGGAAGGATCCCTGCGATCGGGAGGAGCGGCGGCCGTGACCGAGCGCAAACCGCCTGGCGTCAGTTTCGAGTCCTTCGTGGACCGGCAGATCCGACAGGCCACCGAGCGCGGCGACTTCGAGGACCTGCCCGGCTACGGCAAGCCGCTGGCCTCGCTCGACGCGCCCTACGACGAGCTGTGGTGGATCAAGGGCAAACTGCACCGCGAGGGCTTCGCCGTCCTGCCTCCGGCGCTCGCGCTGCGCAAGGAGGCCGAGGATGCGCGGGAGGCCGCCCTGGCGGCCCGCTCCGAGCGCCAGGTGCGGGACATCCTCACGGCGGTCAACGAGAAGATCCGCGCGGCCCTGCGCCGTCCCCCGCCGGGGCCGCCGCTGGGCCGCCTGACCGAATTCGACGTGGAAGCCGTGCTGGCGACGTGGCGCGCGGCGCGCACGGACTGACCGGGCGCCTACGGACCGGTCAGTCGACGGGCCAGGCGTCGGCGAGCATCTGACGGGTGTCCGCCAGGAGTTGGGGCAGCACCTTGGTGTGGCCCACGACCGGCATGAAGTTCGTGTCCCCGCCCCAGCGCGGCACGATGTGCTGGTGCAGGTGCGCGGCGATGCCGGCGCCGGCGGCCGCGCCCTGGTTCATGCCGATGTTGAATCCGTGCGCCCCCGAGGCCTTGCGCAGCGCGACCATCGCCCGCTTGGTGAGGTCGGCGAGCTCGGCCGTCTCCGGCGCGTCGAGCTCCGTGTAGTCGGCGACGTGCCGGTACGGGACGACCATCAGGTGGCCACCGTTGTACGGGTAGAGGTTCAGCACGGCGTACACGTGCCTGCCCCGGGCGACGACCAGGCCGTCCTGGTCGGACATGTCCGGAATCCCGCAGAAGGGACAGCCGTCCCCGGCCTCCGGGCCGGTCGGCTTGTTCTCCCCCTGGATGTACGCCATCCGGTGGGGCGTCCACAGTCGCTGGAACGCGTCCTGCGTGCCCACACCGATCTGCTGCTCCGGCTGAGTCGTCATGGCGGCAAGCATATGACCTTGGCTTCGGGTACGAGAAAGGCCCCCGGAAAGTGATCACTTCCGGGGGCCTTCCAGGGCCGGATCAGACCTGGACGCGGTCCGCGACGACCTTGGCCAGCTTGGCCAGCGCCTCGTCCTTGGCGATGCCGTTCTCCTGCGAACCGTCGCGGTAGCGGAAGGAGACGGTGCCCGCGGCCATGTCCTCGTCACCGACGATGATCATGAACGGCACCTTGAGCTTCTGGTGGTTGCGGATCTTCTTCTGCATGCGGTCGGAGGAGGCGTCCACCTCGACCCGCAGACCCTGCTTCTTCGCCGCCGCGGCGAATTCCTGCAGGTACTCGACGTGCCCGTCGCCGATCGGGATGCCGACCGCCTGGACCGGGGCCAGCCACGGCGGCATGGCGCCCGCGTAGTGCTCCAGCAGCACGGCGAAGAACCGCTCGATCGAGCCGAACAGCGCGCGGTGGATCATGACCGGACGCTGGCGCGAGCCGTCGGGCGCGGTGTACTCCAGGTTGAAGCGCTCCGGCAGGTTGAAGTCCAGCTGCACGGTCGACATCTGCCAGGTACGGCCGATGGCGTCGCGCGCCTGCACGGAGATCTTCGGACCGTAGAAGGCCGCGCCGCCCGGGTCGGGGGTCAGCGGGAGGCCCTGCTTCTCGGCGACCTGCTGGAGGACGGCGGTCGCCTCCTCCCATGCCTCGTCCGAGCCGACGAACTTCTCCGGGTCCTTGGTGGACAGCTCCAGGTAGAAGTCGGTCAGACCGTAGTCGCGCAGCAGGTTCAGCACGAAGGTGAGCGTGCGGTCGAGCTCCTCCGCCATCTGCTCACGGGTGCAGTAGATGTGCGCGTCGTCCTGGGTGAAGCCCCGGGCGCGGGTCAGTCCGTGCACGACGCCCGACTTCTCGTACCGGTACACGGTGCCGAACTCGAACAGGCGCAGCGGCAGTTCGCGGTAGGAGCGGCCGCGCGCGTCGAAGATCAGGTTGTGCATCGGGCAGTTCATGGGCTTGAGGTAGTAGTCGGTACCACCGTCGAGCTGCATGGGGGGGTACATGCCCTCCGCGTACCAGTCCAGGTGGCCGCTCTTCTCGAAGAGGGCGCCCTTGGTGGCGTGCGGGGAGTAGACGAACTCGTAGCCCTCCTCCTCGTGCCGGCGGCGCGAGTAGTCCTCCATGGTCCGGCGGATGATGCCGCCGCGGGGGTGGAAGACGGCGAGGCCGGAGCCGATCTCGTCCGGGACGGAGAAGAGGTCCAGCTCGCTGCCGAGCTTGCGGTGGTCGCGCTTCTCGGCCTCGGCGAGGAAGTCGAGGTGGGCCTTCAGCTCGTCCTTCGACGGCCACGCGGTGCCGTAGATGCGCTGGAGCATCGGGTTCTTCTCGCTGCCGCGCCAGTAGGCGGCGGCGTTGCGCATGAGCTTGAACGCGGGGATGTTCCGGGTGGTGGGCAGGTGGGGACCGCGGCAGAGGTCCTTCCAGCACAGCTCGCCGGTCTTCGCGTCGAGGTTGTCGTAGATGGTCAGCTCGCCGCCGCCCACCTCGACGTTCGCGCCGTCGTCGGTGGACGCCGCGCCCTTGATGCCGATGAGCTCCAGCTTGTACGGCTCGTCGGCGAGCTCCTCGCGGGCCGCCTCGTCGGTGACGACGCGGCGGGAGAAGCGCTGGCCGCGCTTCTGGATCTCCTGCATCTTCTTCTCGACGGCCTTCAGGTCCTCCGGAGTGAAGGGACGGGCCACGTCGAAGTCGTAGTAGAAGCCGTCGCGGACCGGCGGGCCGATACCGAGCTTGGCCTCGGGGAAGAGCTCCTGCACGGCCTGGGCCATGACGTGCGCGGTCGAGTGGCGCAGGATGCCCAGGCCGTCCTCGGAGGAGATCTCCACGGGCTCGACGGTCTCGCCGTCCTTCACCTCGTACGCGAGGTCCTTGAGCTCGCCCGCGATGCGCGCGGCGACGATGGTGCGCTCGCCGGCGAAGAGCTCCGCCGCCGTAGTGCCCGTGGCCACCACGCGCTCGTCCCGCTCGGAATCGCGTTGGATGATCACACGGACGTCTGACACCGGTCTCTCCTGACTCAGGGGATGCGCGGGCGAATGCCGCGCGCCTGAATCGTACCGAGCGGAGTGGCTGCGCCGCTAAACGGTTACCGCCCGGGTCCCACCCCGGCCCCCGCTCGCGGCGTACGCCGCCCGCAGGAGCAGACGGCCGGTGGGGCTGGGACGCTCCGGTGTGCCCCCACCCCACCCGAAACTCCGGGACCGTCCGCGCGAGCCACGGGTAGCGTGGCCCGCATGCCGCAGATACGTCCGCTGGACCTGACCGACGACGCCACCGCGGCGGCCGTGCACCGGATCGGGCGGGCCGCCTACGGGGTGGAGGCGGAGCTGATCGGCTTCGACGGCATCCCGGCGCTGGGCGAGAGCCTCGCCGAGATGAGGGTCCGGCCCCTGAACTGGATCGGCGCGTTCTCGGGGGACGGCTCGCTCGACGGCTTCCTCGCCTGGGAGGAGGAGGCCGACGGCGGCGTATGCGTCGACCGGCTGTGCGTGGATCCGGGGCGGTTCCGGCAGGGTGTCGCCTCACGGTTGCTGCGCCACGCCTTGACCGAGCTGTTCCCGGGCCGCCCGGTCGAGGTCACCACGGGCGCGGCGAACGCCCCCGCGGTGACCTTGTACGAACGCCTGGGCTTCACCCGCGGCCCCGACTTCTCCCCCGTCCCGGGGCTGACCATGGCCTCCTTCGGCCGGGCCGCCGGAGGCACCTCGTGGGACGGTGGAAGGGAATCTTCCGACCGGACCGCGTGAGGAGACACCCATGAGAGCCGGCGGGAGGGCGGCAGTCCTGACGGCCGCGACGGTGGTGCTGGCGGGCGGCCTGCCGGCCGGCCCGGCCTCGGCCTCCACGGCGGCGCCGACAACCGCGTGCACCGGAGACCGGCTCTCGGCGGCCGGCGCGGAGCGGACCGATTCCACACGCGTCCGGTTCACGGTGGTCAATGAGGGCCCGGTGTGCGAGCTGCGGGGCTTCCCGACGGTGGCCCTCGCGGGCCAGGGCTCCCCGAACCGGAACGCGCCGCTGCGTGTCGTCCCCCGGGGCGAGGCCCGACCTGTGCTGCTGCCCGAGGGCGGGACCGCTTCTGCCGTCCTGACCTTCACCCCGGTCCTCGGCGAGGCGGACGGCTACTGCGCCTCCGGCGCCGATCCGACTGTCGCCCCCTCTTTGGTGGTGGGCATCGCGGGCACGGGCTTCCAGGTGGCCCCCTCCGACGGCGGACAGTTCGCCCTGTGCGGCGACAGCGTCCGCGCCACCGCCTTCCGCTGACTCCGCGCGACACCTCCTCCCTTGTGTAACATCCGAATTCGGACTGCAGTCATTACTTGGAGGGGTGTCCGGATGTGGGAGCTCGCACGCTCGTGGGTCTACGGCTGGACCGCCTCGCGGCGGGCACCGCAGCCGGTGGACGTGCCGTGGGGGCTGAGCATCCAGGTCGGGCTGCCCACCCAGACGGTCCGTCACGTCCTGCTCGACGCCGATGTCGAGACCGCCCGCGGGCTCGTCGGCACGATCACCGAACCGGCCACCTGGATCAAGGGCTTTCTGGAACCGGACGTCATGGCGCCGTGGTTCCCGCCCGAGTGGGAGCCGACCGATCCCGGCTTCCTGATGGCCGTCGACCTGCGTCCGTCCGCCGTGCGCGCGCCTGACGGCTATTCGGTCACCACCGAGACCGCCGGCGATCTCATCAGCGTGCGCGTGCTGGCCGCCGACGGGGAGCTCGCCGCGCGCGGCCAGATCGGCCTGTCGGGCGGCGCCTGCGTCTTCGACCAGATCGTCACCGAGGAGGCCCACCGGCGCCTCGGCCTCGGGACGGTCGTGATGGGCGCGCTCACCCACGCGGCCGTCGGCAGCGGCGCGGCCACCGGCGTCCTGGGCGCGACCGTCCAGGGCCGGGCGCTCTACGAAACGCTCGACTGGAAGGTCCTCGCACCGCTGACCGGCTTCATCCACAAGCCCGCCGCCCCCTGAACCGCAGCGCCGGTGCCGATGGACGGCACCGGACGGCGCGAGCTCTCACCGGTCGCCCGGGCGGCGGGCAGACGACTCCGGGCCCGCCTAGTCGTCCGCCGGGAGGACCTCCTCGGGGTCGAAGGCCGCGTCCAGGGACTTCATCAGCCGGTCCCGCTCGACCTCGTCCATCGGTACCGGCGCCACGTCCGCCGCGTCGGAGAGTCGCCGGAAGCCGCCCCGCCGTTGCAGCCGCCCGGTGACCCGGACCGGCAGACCCACCAGGTGGGCGTGGCCCGCGATGCGGTACGCCTCCTCGTCGAGCGCCACCCGGACGTACGGGACCTCCGCCCCGGCCAGCACCCGCAGCCGGACGGTCCCCCCGCCCCCGGCGGCCTTGCGCCGCATCCGCACCACGGCTCCCGCGAGCCGGACCGGTACGGCAGGTTCCGCGCGGGTGTAGCGGGCGGCGGCCTCCCGCAGCACGGGCAGGTCGCCCGGGGAGAACTCGACCGGCTCGGGGCGGGCCGCGCAGCCCGCCGGGACCCCCGCGGCGGGCGCCCAGGCCAGCGCGATCCTGGCCCCCTCCGATCCCCGGACCAGGGCGACGATCGCCTCGGCGAGCTCCCGGCTGACCCCGGCCGCCACCGCCGCGTCGAAGGCCTCCATGCCACCGGTGGCCCGCTGGTAGTCCACCGCCTCGCGGGCCGCGTGCAGGGCGTGGTGCAGCCGGGTCACGGGCCCCCGGCCGCCGTCCACGGGAACGTACGCGGTCAGCCGGCGCCCGCCCGGGGACGGCCCGACCAGGACCCCGTCCAGCGTGCGCTCGGCCTGCGCCTGGTGCCGGGCCCCGTAGTACCCGGCCCGGGCCCGGTCGGCTAGGGCCCCCGCGAGCAGGAGCCGGCGGGCGGCCGAGCGCAGCTGTTCCTGCACCGGCCAGGCGGCCTCGCCCCGGAAGCCGTGGGGCCCCTCCGGGATCTCCCGCTCCCAGCGGATCTCGTCGCTGGGCACGCTCAGCCCGAGGAGGACCTCGTGCGCCGAGGGCAGTCCGCCGTGCGCGAGGGCGGTGAGCGCCTCCTCCAACAGGTCCGCGCAGTCGGGGAAGGTGCGGCTCTCCGGGACGAGCAGGCTGGTGCCCGTCCGCCCTGGCGGGGTCCAGCGCCCGTACCGCCCGGCGGCGCCGCCGCGCCGCAGCCAGCCGTGCCGGTGCAGCAGCGCGCCCAGCACCTGCGGGTCGACCTGCGCGGGATCGGGAGCGCCCGGGGTGTACGGCGGGGACGGGAGCGGTTCGAGGTGCGGTGGGTGCAGGTTCATCAGGGTGTCCCTCCCGACCCGACGCGGGTCATGATCTCGCACAGCGCACGGTCGTCGAAGATCCGCGTGGTGGGGATCCGTACGGTGGTGCGGCGCCGGCCGGTCACGGGGTGCCCGGCGAGATTGGTCCAGTAGCAGCAGTGCCTCAGGTCGAGCCGGTCGTGTCCGGCGGCGAGCCACTGGTCGCGCTCCCTCGGTACGAGCATCACGACGAGGATCTTGTGAACGGCGACGGGCGTCCGGGCCAGCTTCACCAGGTGCTCGTTGTCGAGGGTGAAGCCGAAGGTGGCCCCGGCCGGCCGCGGCGGTATCTGGTAGGTCGCCTTGAGCTGCACCTTGATGGTGACCTCGTCGTCGACGACGTGCTCGGGCGCCCCGTGCGAGACGTGCCAGTCGATGCCGTTGTCGGGGAAGGGCTGGGAGAGCGAGCAACCGGCGGCGGCCGCTACGGCGTGCAGGTATCCCACCTGGAGGGTCTCCATGCAGGCGGTGGTGGCGAGCGTGCCGCGCAGGGCTCCGGGCCGCGGCCCCGTCCCCTGCTGCAGCACCCCGCTCGGTTCGGGCTGTGTGAGCGCCATGGCCGGCTCCCCATGCCTTGCGGGCTCTGCCGCGAGCGGTGCTGGGTGACGACCGGTCATGCGTACGGCCCCCCAAGGAGGTTGTCTCCGTACCCGACTGCCCGCAAACGGCGTACGGGGCAAACAGCCCGGGTATCACCGATGCGGCGGGGGTGGTGTGTTCAGGAAGCTCCATCCGCCGCTCGGGGACGAGGAGTTCGCCATGACACGCTGGTACGAGGGCCCGCTGGCCTCATTCGACACGGAGACCACCGGGGTGGACGTCGAGCAGGACCGGATCGTGTCCGCCGCGCTCGTCGTCCAGGAGTGTGCGGGCGGCCGGGTCCGCACCACGCGCTGGCTCGTCAATCCCGGCATTCCGGTGCCCCCGGGCGCCACGGAAGTGCACGGGCTGACCGATGAGCACCTGCAGCGTCACGGCCGCTGGCCGGCGCCGGTGGTGGAGGAGATAGCCCGGGCGCTCGGGGAGCAGCAGGTGGCGGGCCGCCCGGTGGTGGTGATGAACGCGCCGTTCGACCTGACGCTGCTGGACCGGGAGTTGCGCCGGCACCGGGCGTCCTCGCTCTCGCGGTACCTGGACAACCGGCCGCTGACGGTGCTGGATCCGCGGGTGCTGGACAAGCACCTGGACCGGTACCGCAAGGGCCGCCGGACGCTGACGGACCTGTGCGCGCACTACGGGATCGAGCTGGAGGGCGCGCACGACGCGGCGGCGGACGCCACGGCCTCGCTGGAGCTCGTACGGGCGGTGGGACGGCGGTTCGCGGCCCGGCTGGAGCGGCTGACACCGGCCGAGCTGCACACGCTGCAGGCGGTGTGGCACGCGGCACAGGCGCGGGGTCTGCAGGCGTGGTTCGCGCGCCAGGGGACGCCGGAGCCGGTGGATCCGCACTGGCCGCTGCGTCCGGACCTCTCGACGGCGGCGTAGGCCGGGGCCCGGACGGCCCGGGAGCGGTGCCCCGAACATGCGGAAGGCCGGTCCGTCTGTGACGGACCGGCCTGTCCCGGTGGGCGATACTGGGATCGAACCAGTGACCCCTTCGGTGTGAACGAAGTGCTCTCCCGCTGAGCTAATCGCCCGGGAACGGACTGAACAATACAGAAGGCTCGGGGCTGGTTCAAACCGCTTCCCCCGCAGCGGCCCGCCGGGCGCACCTCATGTACCTACTCAGGACACATCTGAGTACGCACGCCCATGTCCTGACTGCGTGACCGGGGCCACACTCCGGATATGAACACCCCACTGCCGCCCGCCGAAGAGCTGGCGCTCATCGATCGCGAGCTGGCTCAACTCGATGCCCGGCGACTGTATTTGCTGGGCCGCCGGGACTGGCTGCTGCGCCTGCTGCAGCAGGCCGGTCCCGGGCCCGCCCCGGTCCGCTGGGGGCCGGCCGCGCCCGCAGGGCCGGCCAAGGAGACCTCGGCCCCGAGCGCGCAGAACGTGCTGCTCACCCTGGGCGCGGTGCTGCTGGCCGTCGCCGCGCTCGCGTTCACGCTGGTCAGCTGGGGGTCCATGGGGATCGCCGGGCGCTCGGCGGTGCTCGCCGCGGTGACGGCGGCGGCGCTGGGCGCGCCCGTCCTGCTGCTGCGCCGCGGGCTGCGGTCGACGGCGGAGTCGGTCGCCGCGGTCGCACTGCTGCTGACGGTGCTGGACGCGTACGCGGTGTACGCGGTCGGCCTGTCGGACGTCGACGGCACCGGGTACGCGGCGGGGGCGGCCGCGGTGCTCGCGGCGGTGTGGGCCGCGTACGGCTCGGGCCTGCGCAAGCTGCGGATCCCGCTGCCGGCCGCGGTGCTGGCGGCCCAGTTCCCGCTGCCGCTGGCGGCGCTCGCCGCACAGCCGGGGCCGCTGGAGCTCGGCTGGGCGCTGCTGGTGACGGCCGCGCTGGACGCGGTGCTCGCGCTGCGGGCCCGGGCGGCGGCGGTCCCGGCGGCCGTACTGGCCTCGGTGGCGCTGCTGCTCGGGGCGGCCCAGTCGTGGTCGGCGGCTTCGGCGGCGCAGGCCCTGGCTCCGGCGGCGCTGCTGCTGGCGGGCTCGGCCCTGGGTGCGGCGGCGGCCCGGCGCGAGCCGCGCGCCTGGGTCGCCGCACTGGTGGGCGCTCTGGCAGCGGTGGTGGCCTTGGGCGGCGTGGCCCGGCCGGAGCTCGAACCGGGCTGGGCGGTGGTGGCGCACCTGCTGGTGGGGCTGCCCCTGCTGGCGGCGGTACGGGTTCCCGCGCTCCCGGCGGGGGTGCGGCGCGGGTCGGCGTGGGCCGGGGCCGCGGTGGGCGCCCTCGGCGCGCTTGCGGCCGGCGCGGCGGTGGTGCCGACACTGACGGCCCGGCTCCGGGTGCTGGAGGAGGTCTGGGCGGTGACCACCCCGGCCCGGGATCCGTACGGGCCGGGCGCGGCGGTCCCGGTCGCGCTGCTGATGACGGCGGGGGCGGCCTGGTGGCTGTCGCGGGTGCTGTCCCGGCCGGAGCCGCTGGTGGTGGCGGTGGTGCTCGCCTGGGCGGGGCTGTTCACGGCCCCGGTGCTGCTCGGGTTCCCGGTGGCGGCGGTCTTCGCCGCGCAGCTCGCGGTGACGGGCGCGGCGGGGGCCCTCGCCCTGCGCTCCCCGGTGCGCGGGGCCCGGATCGCGGCCGCCGTGTGCGCGCCGGCCGGCGCCGCGAACGTGTCCCTGGGCGCGCTGGACGGCCGGACGGCGACCTTCGTGGTGTGGGGGCTGCTGGGCGCCGGCTGCGTGGCGGGAGCGGCGTACGGGGCGGCTCCGCGGCCGGTCCGCTCCGGGGCGGCCGTGTGCGCCGTCGGGTACGCCACGGGCCTGCTGGTGGCGGTGGGCGCGGTGAGCGACCTGGCGGTGGTCTGGTGGGCGCTCCCGGTGCTCGCGGTCCCGGCGCTGGTGGCGGCGCTCGGGCCGCGGCTGGGCGGGGTCCGGCTGCCCGCCGAGATCGCGGCGGCCGTGGCGGGCGGGCTGGCGGTGGCACTGTCGGCCGGGCGCTCCGGCACGCTGGCGCTGGTGCTGGCCCTGGCCGGGGTGATCTGCGCGGGCGCCGCGGTGCGGCCCGACCGGCGGGTGCTGGGCTGGGCGGCGGGGGCGCTGTTCGCGGCGGCGACCTGGGTCCGGCTGGCCGAGGCCGGGGTGACCGCCCCGGAGGCGTACACGCTGCCGGTGACGGTGCCGGCCCTCGTGGTGGGTCTGCTGCGGCGCCGCCGGGACCCGCAGGCCTCGTCCTGGACGGCGTACGGCCCGGGCCTGGCGGCGACCCTGCTGCCGAGCCTGCTGGCGGCCTGGGGGGATCCGGGCTGGCTGCGTCCGCTGCTGCTGGGGGCGGCCGCGCTGGTGGTGACCCTGGCGGGCGCCCGGCGGCGGCTGCAGGCCCCGCTCCTGCTGGGTGGCGCCGTGCTGGCGGCGGTGGCGGTGCACGAGCTGGCCCCGTACGTGGTGCAGGTCGCGGGGGCGCTCCCGCGCTGGGTGCCGCCGGCCCTGGCGGGCCTGCTGCTGCTGGCGGTGGGGGCGACGTACGAGCGGCGGCTGCGCGACGCCCGCCGGCTGCGGGCCGCGATCGGGCGGCTGCGGTAGGCCGGAGCCCCGCTGCGGCGGGGCGTGAACGCCAGAGGCCCGGAGACGGTGAAGTCTCCGGGCCTCTGGTCCGGGTGGGCGATACTGGGTTCGAACCAGTGACCCCTTCGGTGTGAACGAAGTGCTCTCCCACTGAGCTAATCGCCCGGACGCACCGCAAACATTACCGCATGTCAGCGGTGCTCCTTGACCATCACTGGTCCTTGAGGTTCCAGGGCAGGACGAGCCCGTACTTCCACAGGTAGAAGCCGATCAGGGCGCCCGCGATGACGAGGCCGACGCTGGTCAGGATGATGTTGCGGCGGCGGACCTTCGGGTCGAGCGCCTTCTGTGCGGCCTCGGTGACTTTCCGCTTCGTCCAGCGCAGCACGAGGTGGGCCCAGGCGAACTCGGTGGCCCAGATCGCCAGGCCCGCGAAGATCGCGACCCAGCCGGGACCGGGCAGCACGAGCATGGCGACACCGGCGCCGATGACCGCGAGGCCGACGATGAAGACGCCGACCTGCCAGCTCAGGTGCAGGCTCCTGTTCGACTTGATGAAGGCCGGGGCCTTCGATACGTGCGGCGCCTCCGCGGGCTCCGCGGCGGCTGCCGCGGTGGATTCCGTGGTGGTTTCGTCAGCGGCGGACTCATGGGCTCCGCGGTCACTCCCCGTATTCATGGAGTCGAATCTACCGGAGCTCGATGCACACGTGAATGCAGGTTTGGATCCGCCGTCCGAGGGACCCAGAGGTCCGCAAAACGGTCAGAGGGGTTTACAACGGCACCGTAGGTGGCATGTCGATTTCGCCGACGTGCGAATCCCCGAGCGCACACTGAGCGAAAGGCCCTGGCGCTTATGAACACCACGGTCAGCTGCGAGCTGCACCTGCGCCTCGTTGTGTCGAGCGAGTCCTCACTGCCTGTTCCCGCGGGCCTGCGGTATGACACGGCCGACCCCTACGCCGTGCACGCCACCTTCCACACCGGCGCCGAGGAGACGGTCGAATGGGTATTCGCCCGCGACCTCCTCGCGGAGGGCCTCCACCGGCCCACCGGTACCGGCGACGTCCGCGTCTGGCCGTCCCGCAGCCACGGTCAGGGCGTCGTCTGCATCGCCCTGAGCTCACCGGAGGGAGAAGCACTGCTCGAAGCACCCGCCCGAGCACTCGAGTCGTTCCTCAAGCGGACGGACGCCGCGGTCCCACCCGGGACCGAGCACCGGCACTTCGATCTCGACAAGGAGCTCTCCCACATCCTGGCCGAAAGCTGAGCCAGGCCTACAGCCGCTCGACACCGTCCGACTCGGGGCGACGGTGCGGGTCGGCCGACAACCACATACGCAGTGCCGGCGCTGTTCTTGCGGAAGCCACCCGCGAGAACGGCGCCGGTGTGCTTCGGCGGGACCCGCTATTGTCGGGCGGCAGCGGCGGCGCCTCCCGTCGCCGCAGGCCCGGCCCCTGAGGGAGACCCCGTGCAGATCCCCCACGACACCCGTCGCGCGCTCGACGTCGTCGTCGCGCTGGTGAACACCGCGGCCGAGGCGGACCAGCCCGACGGGCTCTCGGACATCGGCGCGCTGCGCGGATTCGTCCAGGAATACGCGATCAGCGACGTCGGCGAGCTCAGCGCCCGCGACCTGGCCGGCGTCCGCACCGTGCGCGGCAAGTTCGCCCAGGTCTTCGCCGCCCCGAACCCGCGTGCGGCTTCCATACTGATCAACGAGCTCGTGGCCACGGCCGGCACCACGCCGCAGCTGACCGACCACGACGGCTACGACTGGCACGTGCACTACTTCGCACCCGGCGCGTCGGTGGGCGACCACCTGGCGGCCGACGGAGGCATGGCGCTGGCCTTCATCGTGGTCTCCGGCGAGCACGAACGGCTGCGCCGCTGCGAGGCCCCGGACTGCCGACGGGCCTTCGTGGACCTGTCCCGCAACCGCTCCCGGCGCTACTGCGACAGCCGGACCTGCGGGAACCGGCTGCACGTGGCGGCATACCGGGCCCGGCGCAAGGAGGCCGACGCGGAGGCGTCAGAGCAGGTAGAGGTCGTGCACGGCGGCGAGCAGCAGCAGGATGCCGATCACCGCTAGGAAGATCATCAGGGGTGGTTGGGAGAGCGCGAAGAGACAGCCTCGCGGCTCCTCCACTACAGGGGCGGGTACCGGCGGCTCACCGTGCGATGTCTCGAACATGTCGGGCCGATGATGGCGCAGCGCACCCCTCACCGCCCCTCAACACGCCAACATCCGCTCGGGAGTTCGCCCGATCTTGTGGACGAGGCCCGGGCCGGGTCAGATGCCGTGCTTCTTGAGGATGGCCTCGATGTCGGAGAAGTCGTCCGCGGGAGCGGCGGCCGGCGGGTTCCGGCGGTCGGCCGGCTGCGGCGAACCGGCTCCGGCGCCCAGGGACGGCGCGGACGCGGCCGGGGCGACGGCATCGGCGGCCGGGCCGCCCTTGATCTTCTTCCCCGGCCTGCCGGGCTGTCCGGAGGCGGCGAGGGCTCGCCGCTCGATGGCACGGGTGGTCATGAAGAGCAGCCAGGACACGCCCAGCAGCCCGAAGCCGGCCCAGACGGCCGGATTGAAGACCATCCCGGACACCCACTCCACGAACCCCGTCATCACCAGGCCGACCGGCACCAGTGCGTACGCGGTGATCCGCGCGGCGGCCAGGAAGCGCTTGCGGTAGGCGGTCACCGCGGCGATGCCCAGGCCCGCCACTGACACCGCGGAGCAAATGGTCTCGGCAAGCATGCGGTCCTCCCGACTCTCGGCGGCTCGGCGATCCGTCCCTGTCCATCCTGCACCGGCCGCCGCCGCAGCGGCCAGGTCCGCAGCCTCCCCCGTCCGGATCTCCGGGTTATCTCCGGGTCCCGCCTCCTCCCTGGGTCCCGGTGCCTGTCGGTGGGACGGGCGGGGACTGGGAGACTGTCCGTATGACCGATTCCGTGATCCTCGACGTCTGGTGCGAACTGCAGTGCCCGGACTGCCACCGCGCCCTGGACGACGTACGCGCCCTGCGGGCCCGCTACGGCGACCGGCTGGACATCCGGCTGCGCCACTTCCCCCTCGAGAAGCACAAGCACGCCTTCGCCGCGGCGCAGGCCGCCGAGGAGGCCGTCGAGCAGGGCCTGGGCTGGCCCTACGCGGAGGCCGTGCTGGCGCGCACCGCGGAGCTGGCCGAGCGCGGCGAGCCGGTGCTGCTGGACGTGGCGCGTGAACTGGGTCTCGACGTCGAGGAGTTCGACACCGCCCTGATCGACGGGAGGCACATCCTGATCGTCGACGCCGACCAGGCCGAGGGCAAGGCGATCGGCGTGACCGGCACCCCGACGTACGTGATCGACGAACAGCGGCTGGACGGCGGCAAGAGCCAGGACGGTCTGCGCGCCCGCATCGAGGAGATCGCCGACCGCCTGCTGGCGGCCTAGATCAGGTCCTTGGCGTAGTTGAAGAAGGTGGGGCGGTAGCCGAGGGACAGGTACAGCCGCAGGGCCGGGGTGTTGTCGGTGAAGACCTGGAGCGCCAGCAGGCGGTGCCCCTCGGCGAGGGCCGCGCGTTCGGCGAGCAGCATCAGGTGGCGGCCGTGCCCGCGGCCCCGGTGTTCGGCGCGGACCTCGATGTCGTAGATGTACGAGCCCTGCCCGCGCGGCGCGAGCCACACGTGGCCGACGGGCTCCCCGGCCGCCTCCAGGACGACGAAGGTCGCCCCCGGGGTCGCCAGGCCCCGGGGCAGCTGGCTCTCGTGGTCGGCCACCGACTTGGCGCGGGCGGCCTCGGCGGACATGCCGCGGCTGCTCCAGTTCTCGGCGTAGGCCTCGACGGCCCGGCCGTACCAGCCCTCGTACTCGGCGTCCGTCATGGCCCGGCCGAGCACCCCCTCGGGCAGGTCGGGCGCCGCGGCCGGCAGGTCCTTGGCCATGTTCCGGCTGTATTCGGCGTAGCCGAGGGCCTCGGCCATGCGCAGGCCGCCCTCCGAGCCGCCGGGGACCGAGATGCGGACCCGGCGGCAGCCCCAGCCGCGCAGCACTTCCTCGGCGGCGAGCGCGGCCACCGTGGCCCTCCCCCGCCGCCGGTCGCCCACCTCGACGTCCAGGTCGCGGATCTCCCCGACCGTCGGCCCGAAGGGCGTGTCCGAGGCGATCACCAGGGCGCCGACCCGCCTGCTGTTGACCCGGATCTCGTAGGCGCGCGAGCGTGCGCCGTCCGCCGTGTGCTGGAGCGGCCCGGACGGCCGCAGGGTGGTGGTCATCCCTTGAGTTCTACCCGTCCCGCGGCCGCCGCGACAGCCCTCCTCCGGCGGAAGCCTTCGGGCCCGCCGTCCTACGGGTCGAGGTCCGCGCCCGCCTTCACCTCGAAGATCCGCATCACCTCGGCCGTGACCGGTCCCGGGGCGGTCCCCAGCTCGCGGTCGTCGATCCGCAGCACCGCCTGGGCGTCGCGCAGGGAGGAGGTCACGAAGATCTCCTCGGCCCGCTCCAGCGCCTCGAAGGGCAGGTCGGTCTCCTTGGCGCCGGCCCATTCGACGACGAGGGCCCGGGTGATGCCGGCCAGGCAGCCCGAGGCCAGCGGCGGAGTGTGCAGTTCCCCGTCGAGCACGACGAAGACGTTGGAGCCGGTGCCCTCGCAGAGCCGGCCGAGGGTGTTGGCGAGGAGCGCCTCGGAGGCCCCTGCCCGGTGCGCGGCGGCGAGGGCGACCACGTTCTCGGCGTAGGAGGTGGTCTTCAGCCCGGCCACGGCCGAGCGCTCGTTGCGGACCCAGGGGACCGTGACGACGGCGGTGGTGTCCGGGCGGCGGGGGGACTCGGCGACGGCGGCGATCAGGGTGGTGCCGGAGTCGCCGCGGTCGGAGCCGAGCGGGGAGACTCCGCCCGTGTAGGTGACGCGCAGCCGCCCCTGCTCCACCGGGTTGGCCTCCAGCACGGCGGCGCAGGCGCGACGGACCTCGTCGAGGTCGGGGTCGGGCAGGCCGAGGCCGCGGGCCGAGCGGGTGAGCCGTTCCAGGTGGCGGGTGAGCGCGAAGGCCCGGCCGCGCTCCGTCTTCAGCGTCTCGAAGACGCCGTCGCCCACCGTCAGGCCGTGGTCGAGGACGGACACTTTCGCCTCGTCCACCTCGGTCAGGGCTCCGTCGAGCCAGATTCTCATGGTGCGGTCCTTCCGATCGTGTCGTTCGTCCCCTGGATACCGCTGCCGCTCACCTCGTGGCCCGTGGCCACCCGCAGCAGGCGGGCGGCCTTCAGTTCGGTCTCCGCCCACTCGCGGTCGGGGTCGGAGCCCCAGGTGATGCCCGCGCCGGTGCCGAAGAGCAGGGCGGGGCCGCCGGGGGCCTCGCGGTCGATCCAGAAGGTACGGATGCCGACGGCGAGCTCGGCCGTGCCCCGGTCCGCGTCGACCCAGCCGATGCCGCCGCAGTAGGGGCCGCGCGGAGCGGTCTCCAGGTCCTTGATGATCCGCAGTGCGGAGGACTTGGGTGCGCCCGTGACGGAACCGGGCGGGAAGGTGGCGGAAAGCAGCTCGGGCCAGCCGGCGCCGTCGGCGAGCTCGCCGCTGACGACGGAGACGAGGTGGACCAGGCCCGGGTGCTCCTCGACGGCGCACAGCTCGGGGACGGCGACGGAGCCCGTCGCGCAGACCCGGCCGAGGTCGTTGCGCACGAGGTCCACGATCATCACGTTCTCGGCGTGGTCCTTGGGGAGCAGGTCCTCCACGGTGCGGCCGGTGCCCTTGATGGGGCCGGACTCGATGTGACGGCCGGCCCGGCGCAGGTACAGCTCGGGGGAGGCGGTCGCGATCTCGACGCCGTGCGCGGCCAGCCGAATCGTTCCTGCAAAGGGTGCGGGGTTGCCCCGTGCGAGGAGTGCGGTGAGGGCGTCCACGTCCGCACGGTCCGGGTCGGGCAGCGGCGCGGACATCACGCGGCAGAGGTTGGCCTGATACACCTCACCGGCGGCGATGTGCTCACGGATGCGCCGTACGCCGGCCACGTACGCGGCACGGTCCAGCGAGGAGGTCCACCGGTCGGCGTCGGGTCCGCGCCAGGCTCCGGGGACGGGCGCGGGTACGGGCTCGCGGCGTACGTCGCCGAAGCGCGCGCAGACGAGCCGCCCTTCGAAGTCGGCGGACACGGCCCAGAAGCCGGTGGAGTCGAGAGCGGCGGGATCGTTGGTGACGTCCCGGAGATCGGTCGCGAGGAGGCCGCCGAAGCGGGCCATGGGGGGCAGGTCGTGCACGGCTGCGAGTCTATGACCGGTGACGACGCGGCGCCGGTGGGGTGACGGCCGGGTGACCTGTGGTGATCGAGCGGCAGCACGCTGCGGAAACGCGTTTTTGAGCTGGCCCGGGAATCCGCTAGAGTTCAACACGTCGCCAGGGAGCGAAGGGGGAAAACCCCGGAGCGAACACGGTGACCTGCGGACGTAGCTCAGTTGGTAGAGCACCACCTTGCCAAGGTGGATGTCGCGAGTTCGAGTCTCGTCGTCCGCTCGAAGTGGGGGATCTTCCCGAGAACCCCTGCAGCTCCATGGTGGAGTGGCCGAGAGGCGAGGCAACGGCCTGCAAAGCCGTCTACACGGGTTCAAATCCCGTCTCCACCTCCAAGGACGATTAGCTCAGCGGGAGAGCGCTTCCCTGACACGGAAGAGGTCACTGGTTCAATCCCAGTATCGTCCACTGATCCGCAAGGATCCCCGCGCGATTAGCTCAGCGGGAGAGCGCTTCCCTGACACGGAAGAGGTCACTGGTTCAATCCCAGTATCGCGCACGCATCACCTGCATGACCTGCGGCTTTCGAGCTGCGGAGCCCGCGCGATTAGCTCAGCGGGAGAGCGCTTCCCTGACACGGAAGAGGTCACTGGTTCAATCCCAGTATCGCGCACCGCCAGAAAGCCCCGGCCGTTCCCACGGTCGGGGCTTTCGCGTTCCCCCGAAACGACCGGAGTGCATGAAAAAGGGTGCTGCCCGTCCGACTCCCCAGTCGTACGGGCAGCACCCTTCACCTGCCGTCCGTCCGTCGCTCCCCCGTCCCCACGGGGTTCGACGGGCAGATGTCCCGGTCCGGGCCGCTCTCCCGGACCCGGGGCGCCGCTCAGCGCCCCAGCATCACACCCACGGACGACGCCTGTGCCGCCAGCTGATCGAATCCTCCGAAGAGGAAGAGCAGCAGGGCGGCCAGGGGGAGCACCATGGCCGCGGCCACCAGCGGGTGGCGGGTGCCGGACTCGTGGCCGTTGAACGCGAATGCCTTGCGTCCCTGCCGCGCGATGTCCGCCATGGCCCTCTCCCTGTCGTTTGGCAGCGGCGGGCTCGTGACCTCGGGGGACGAGTGCGCCACCCGCCGCTTGTCTTCAACACTAGGCGGGCGGGCGGCCCCTGGCCTCATGCCCTCGTACCCATTGCCGGGCCTCCAGGAGGATGACGGGGCCTGCGCCGCGTACTCCCCTGGGTGGAGACCGCTCCGCCGCTGTCGGGGTCTTCCCGGAGGGGATGACCGGAGGGTAGTGACTTCGCTCACTTCCGTCACTCCCCGTGGCCGCGTGTCCGCCCACCGGCCTCCGACAAGATCGACTCGGCCGAAGGCGCCGTACGGATGCACCGCGGCGGGTCCGGACCTGCTCCGGGGCTTCAATCCCCTTGGCGCAAAAGCCGCTTGGACCTGCGGGGCGGTCCGGGCGGGCATCCGGACGGCACCGCCGACGCCCCCTCAAGTGTGCTGTGCCGCACTGACAATCGAATCTCCCGGCGAGGGCGCGGCCTCTGAGCACGCATGCCGGATGGTCCGTAAGCTGTGCCACGTCAACAGGACGACCGGTCAGCGGGGTGGACATGGCGATGATGCGGCTCCGGCGCGAGGACCCGCGTGTCGTCGGCTCGTTCAGACTGCACCGCCGGCTCGGCGCCGGCGGCATGGGCGTGGTCTACCTGGGATCGGACCGGCGCGGGCAGCGCGTCGCGCTCAAGGTCATCCGGCCGGATCTGGCCGAGGACCAGGAGTTCCGCTCGCGGTTCGCCCGCGAGGTGTCCGCCGCCCGGCGGATCCGGGGCGGCTGCACCGCACGCCTGGTGGCGGCGGACCTGGAGGCCGAGCGGCCCTGGTTCGCGACCCAGTACGTACCCGGCCCCTCGCTGCACGACAAGGTGGCCGAGGAGGGTCCCCTCTCGGCCGCCCAGATCGCCGCCGTGGGCGCCGCGCTCTCCGAGGGGCTGGTCGCCGTCCACGAGGCGGGCGTCGTCCATCGCGACCTCAAGCCGTCGAACATCCTGCTGTCGCCCAAGGGCCCCCGGATCATCGACTTCGGCATCGCCTGGGCCACCGGGGCGAGCACCCTCACCCATGTGGGTACGGCCGTCGGCTCCCCCGGGTTCCTCGCGCCCGAGCAGGTCCGCGGCGCCGCAGTCACCCCGGCCACCGACGTCTTCGCCCTCGGCGCCACCCTGGCCTACGCGGCCACGGCCGACTCGCCCTTCGGGCACGGCAGTTCCGAGGTCATGCTGTACCGCGTCGTCCACGAGGAGCCGCACCTCCAGGGCGTCCCGGACGCGCTGGCCCCCCTGGTGCGGGCCTGCCTGGCCAAGGACCCCGAGGAGCGGCCCAGCACGCTCCAGCTGTCGATGCGGCTCAAGGAGATCGCGGCCCGCGAGGCCCAGGGGCTCTCGGACGGGCGTCCGCCGGCCCAGCGGGCCCGGGTCGAGCGGCCGACGGGGCGGCTCCCCGAGGCCGAACGGGTCGGCGGGGCCGAGGAGTACCCGGGGCGCCGTCCGGAGCGTCGTACGGGCGGCACGACCACGCCCCGGGCCCAGGGCGGGTCCCCGAGCGGTCCGCACTCGCGGCCCTCGTCCTCCCGCAACCCGCAGGGCCCCGGCGGCCCGTCCTCCCGGCCGACCTCGGGGCGTACGGGCGGCCGTCCGGCCCCCAGGACGACGGGGACGGGACGGCGGCCCTCACGGCCCGATCCGAAGCTGATGCGACAGCGGCTCATCGTGTTCGTCGTGGTGACGCTGATCGTGGCGCTGGGCATCGCGGCGGCCCAGAAGCTCTAGGGGGACAACGGGCCGGGGCCCGTCCTGGCGATCAGGACGGGCCCCGGCTCCGGCGTTCCTACTGTGCGGCGCGGTCCTGGGCCACCGCGTAGAAGGCGACCGCCGCCGCCGCGCCCACGTTCAGCGAGTCCACGCCGTGCGCCATGGGGATGCGCACCCACTCGTCGGCGGCGACCAGGGCCGGCGTGGACAGGCCGTCGCCCTCGGCGCCGAGCATCAGCGCGACCCGCTCCAGGGACTGCGGGGCGGCCACGTCGATCGGCGTGGCCTTCTCGTGCGGGGTGAGGGCGAGCAGCTTGAAGCCCGCCTCGCGCACCGAGTCCAGGCTCTTGGGCCAGGCCTCCAGGCGGGCGTAGGGGACGGAGAACACCGCGCCCATGGAGACCTTCACCGAGCGGCGGTAGAGCGGGTCCGCGCAGTCGGGCGACAGCAGGACCGCGTCCATGCCGAGGGCGGCGGCGCTGCGGAAGATGGCCCCGATGTTGGTGTGGTCGTTGACCGCTTCCATGACGACCACGCGGCGGGTCGTGGACAGCAGCTCCTCGGCCGTCGGCAGCGGCTTGCGCTGCATGGAGGCGAGGGCCCCGCGGTGCACGTGGTAGCCCGTGACGCGCTCGGCCAGCTCGGGGCTCACGGCGTAGACCGGTGCCGGGAGTTCGTCGATGACGTCGCGCATGACGTCGACCCACTTGGCGGAGAGCAGCATCGAGCGCATCTCGTACCCGGCGTCCTTGGCGCGTCTGATGACCTTCTCGCCCTCGGCGATGAAAAGGCCTTCCGCGGGCTCGCGCCTGCGCCGGAGTTCGACGTCGGTCAGACCCGTGTAGTCGCGCAGGCGCGGGTCGTCGGGGTCCTCGACGGTGATGAGATCAGCCACAGGGTGATACTGCCTTGTCCTGGGTGCGGTGCCAACGGCCTGTCAGGCGCCGGTGGTGGGGAGGGTGCGGTCGCCGGGGGCGTTCACGCGGACGACCTCGCCGATGACGATGACGGCCGGCGGGCGGACCTCTTCGGCGCGCACGGTCGCGCCGACCGTGGCCAGGGTGGCGTCCACCCGGCGCTGGGTGGCGGTGGTGCCCTCCTGGATCACCGCGACGGGAGTGTCCGCGGAGCGGCCGTGGCGCACCAGCGCCTCGGCGATCAGGCCGATCTTGTCGACGCCCATCAGGATCACCAGGGTTCCGGTGAGCTTGGCGAGGGAGGCCCAGTCCACGAGGGAGCGCGGGTCGTCGGGGCCGACGTGACCGCTGACCACCGTGAACTCGTGCGCCACACCGCGGTGGGTGACCGGGATGCCGACGGCTCCGGGGACCGAGATGGAGCTGGAGATGCCGGGAACGACGGTGCAGGGGATGCCGGCCTCGGCGAGTGCCTGGAGCTCCTCCATGCCGCGGCCGAAGACGTACGGGTCGCCGCCCTTGAGCCGGACCACGGCCTTGCCGGCCTTGGCATGCTCGATCAGAGCGTTGTTGATGGCCTCCTGCGCCATGTACCGGCCGTACGGGATCTTCGCGGCGTCGATGACCTCGACGTGCGGCGGGAGCTCGTCGAGCAGGTCACGGGGGCCGAGCCGGTCCGCGATGACCACGTCGGCCTCGGCGAGGAGGCGGCGGCCGCGCACGGTGATCAGGTCCGGGTCGCCCGGGCCGCCGCCGACGAGGGACACCCCGGGGGTGGCCTTGTGGCGGTGCGCGGGAGCGGTGAGGGTGCCGTCGCGCAGGCCCTCCACGACGGCGTCGCGGACGGCTGCGGAGCGGCGGGGGTCGTTGCCGGTCAGCACGGCGACGGTGACGCCCTCGATGCGGCCGGTCGCGGGGGTCCAGGCGGTGGCGGCGGAGGCGTCGTCGGCACGGACGCACCAGACGCGCTCGCGCTCGGCCTCGGCGGAGGCCCGCTCGTTGTCCTCGCGGTTCTGGGTGGCGATCAGCGCGTACCAGGCGTCGGCGAGGTCGCCGTCCCGGTAGCGGCGGCGCTCCCAGCGGATCTCGCCGGTCTCGGCCATGGCGTCCACGGAGGGGGTGGCGGAGGGCGAGATGAGCAGGATGTCGGCGCCGGCGGCGATGAGCGCCGGGAGGCGGCGCTGGGCGACCTGGCCACCGCCGATGACGACGACGCGGCGGCCGGCGAGGCGGAGTCCTACGGGGTAGGCGGGGGTGTCGGCCATGGCGGTGCGGCTCCTGGTGCGGCGGTCGTTCTGTCTTGCCGCTGCGGCTCTGGAGCGGCGGGGGTACTGGCGGGGTACTGACGTGCGGGTTCTTGGTGCGGGTCCACCATACGGCGCGGGCCGTCCCACAGCGCGGACGGGGCTGCCCGGGCCGGGGCGGCTTCGCGGTGGGCCCCGCTGCGGGCCGGGGCGGCTTCGCGGTGGGGCGGGGCCCCTCCGGGACGTCTCCTCGGCTCGCGAACCCTGAGCCGGACCGGCCCGCCGACCGGCGGTGGGTCCGCTCGGCCTGCGGGGACATCCCGGAGTGTCCCCGCACCACGGCGGACCCGGCCCGTCCGGGACGACCCCCATCGGGCGGACCGGCCCCACCGGATCGGGGCGCTACTTCTCGGTGACGCCCGCCGAGTCGAACGTGGCGACCTCGTGCATCGCGCGGGCCGCGCTCTGGACCAGCGGGAGGGCGAGGAGGGCGCCCGTGCCCTCGCCGAGGCGGAGGTCCAGGTCGACGAGCGGGCGCAGGCCCAGCTTGTTGAGCGCCGCGACGTGGCCCGGCTCCGCGCTGCGGTGGCCCGCGATGCAGGCCGACAGGGACTCGGGGGCGATGGCGCGGGCCACCAGGGCGGCGGCTCCGGCGCTGACGCCGTCCAGGATCACGGGGGTGCGCAGGGACGCTCCGCCGAGGAGGAGGCCCACGATCGCCGCGTGCTCCAGGCCGCCGATGGCCGCGAGGACGCCGACCGGGTCCGCCGGGTCCGGCTGGTGGAGCTCCAGGGCGCGGCGGACGACCTCGACCTTGCGGGCGTGCGTCTCGTCGTTGATCCCCGTGCCGCGGCCGGTGACCTCGGAGGGGTCGACACCCGTGAAGACCGAGATGAGGGCCGCGGAGACGGTGGTGTTGGCGATGCCCATCTCACCGGTGAGGAGGGCCTTGTTGCCGGCCGCGACGAGGTCGCGGGCCGTCTCGATGCCGACCTCGATGGCCGCGACGGCTTCCTCGCGGGTCATGGCCGGGCCGGTGGAGAGGTCGGCCGTGCCGGGGCGGACCTTGCGCGGCAGGAGGCCGGGGGTGGCCGGGAGGTCCCCGGCGACACCGACGTCGATCACGCAGACCTCGGCACCGACCTGGTTGGCGAAGGCGTTGCAGACCGCTCCGCCGCCCAGGAAGTTGGCCACCATCTGGGTGGTGACCTCCTGCGGCCACGGGGTGACGCCCTGGGCGTGCACGCCGTGGTCACCGGCGAAGATCGCGACCGCGGCCGGCTCCGGGATCGGCGGCGGGCAGACCCGGGAGAGGCCGCTGAGCTGGGCGGAGATGATTTCCAGCATGCCCAGGGCCCCGGCGGGCTTGGTCATGCGCTTCTGCCGCTCCCAGGCCTCGCCGAGCGCCTTGGCGTCGAGCGGGCGGATGCTGGCGACCGTCTCCGAGAGGAGGTCGTGCGGCTCCTCGCCGGGCAGGGCGCGGCGGCCGTAGGTCTCCTCGTGGACCACCCAGGAGAGCGGGCGGCGCTGCGACCAGCCGGCCTGGGCCAGCTCGGGCTCCTCGGGGAACTCGTCTACGTAGCCGACGCACAGGTAGGCGACGACCTCCAGGTGCTCCGGCAGGCCGAGCTCGCGGACCATCTCGCGCTCGTCGAAGAAGCTGACCCAGCCGACGCCGAGGCCTTCGGCGCGCGCGGCGAGCCAGAGGTTCTCGACGGCGAGGGCCGAGGAGTACGGGGCCATCTGCGGCTGGGTGTGCCGGCCGAGGGTGTGGCGGCCGCCGCGGGTGGGGTCGGCGGTGACGACGATGTTCACCGGGGTGTCGAGGATGGCCTCGATCTTGAGTTCCTTGAACTGCTTCGCCCGGCCCTTGGGCAGCGACTTGGCGTAGGCCTCGCGCTGGCGCTGGGCGAGCTCGTGCATCGTCCGGCGGGTCTCGGCGGAGCGGATGACGACGAAGTCCCAGGGCTGCGAGTGGCCGACGCTGGGCGCGGTGTGGGCCGCCTCCAGGACGCGGAGCAGTACCTCGTGCGGGATCGGGTCGGTACGGAAGCCCTTGCGGATGTCACGACGCTCGCGCATGACGCGCAGGACGGCCTCGCGCTCGGCGTCGGCGTAGCCGGGGGCCGCCTCGCCGGGCTGCTCCACCGGGGCGGCTTCCTCCACCGGGGCGGCTTCCTCGACGGGGGCGGCCTCCTCGACGGGGGCGGCCTCCTCGGCCGCGGCGGCCGCCTCGACGGGGGCCGCTTCCTCGACCGGGGCGGCTTCCTGGGGCTGGGGCTGCACGGCCACCGGCTCGGCCACCACCGGCTCGGCCTCCTGGGCCACCGGCTCGGGCTCGGGCTCGGGCTGTACCTGGACGGGCTCCGGCTGGACCGGCTCGGCCACCACGGCCACCACCGGCTCGACGGGAACGACCGGCTCGGGC